>CAYLSS010000625.1:0-3759 GCA_964385765.1 uncultured Solibacteraceae bacterium | reverse complement strand
CCCGCTCTTTCCGATGTCGAGCAGGACGTCCTGTCAGCGCTGATCAACCTCGGCTGCACGCGTCCGGCGGCGGAAAAGGCGATCCGCGCAGCAAAGTCCGCCGGGGCTCCGGAGGAGTTCGAGGCGCTATTCCGGAAGGCGATGGAGTCGATGCGGTAGCTTCCCTGGCGGGCGCCCGCGCGATGGCGGTCTCCGACGAACGGCCAGTCCAGTAAAGGCAGTCACATTGCCGCCCGGCGGGCAGCAGCGCCCAAGCCGCTCCCCCTTCCGTCGGCGGCCGAAATCCTCTCGCAGCCCGCATCGCCGCCGGCATCGGTCGGGCCGGCGGCGACGCCAAACAATGCAACTCACCTGCAAAGTAATATTGACGAGTTTAATTTCTGAAACTATGAAAAGGTAGATCGTGTAATCGAATGGCAGGAAAAAGCGATCGCGCAGGAGACGATCGTGGTCACCGGGACCGGTACCGAGTACCACGTGGTGGAGGCTACGAAGCGCCTCTGGGCCTTGCCGTGGCCGGTACATTCGACTATACGGGTACGATGGAACTCGCTCACTATGCTGGGTTTATTCCAGAGGATCGGCTCGAAAACAGCAGAGACTTTCTGGTCTTCAACATCGCCGTCAGCAGACTGTTCGACGTCACCGACACATCGAAGGTGAGGGTCTACTTCAACGTTCAGAATGTCGGTGACAGCTACCAGCCGGATCTCGACCGTGGTCCTCATCGGGACTCGGCCTATGTGTATGGCCCGTCCGAGATGCGCCGGGCGGTCGTCGGGCTGACCTACGAATTCTAGCCCGCGGCGAGACCCGTCCGCAGCCAGCCATCGCCTCGTTCTCCAGGCGGCAGCCTCTTCCTATATGCACCGGCCTTGCATGTTGTGATTTGCGTTCCACACCTGAGCCCGAGCCTGCGAACGGATCTTTACAAATATTGAATCGGTGCCATAAAGCTTCTCAAAACACTAAATTTCTGTCGGATCTGCTTACTCGCCGTAAGCAGCCGTTCAGAGCTGAAAACCGACATCTGGCTCAATCGTATTGACATCAAGTTGCATATACTGTCATGATTGATCGAGTCAAATTTGAGTGTCGAATAACTCTACATGAGGTTCGGGATTCCGATTATCGGCTGGGAAAGCTGAACCAATCTTCGGAGGTGCAAGGATTTGCATAAATTCATTCTTCTATTTGCGCTTAGCGGACCGTTCGCGGCGGCGCAGACGGATGCTTTGTCTTTCAAGGGGACGGTGGAAGACATCAGGGGCGGCGTCATCGCGGGCGCGTCGGTGGAAGCCAGGACGAGCGCGGGCGTGGTTGTGGCAACCGGGGAAACCGACGCACTCGGCCGATTCGAGATCACGGACCTGGAGCCGGGCAGCTACTCGCTGGCCGTCAAGGCTTACGGATTCCAACCGTCGACACTAGAGAAGGTTTCACCTGCCGAAGGGTTGGTGATTCGACTCGAGCCGGGGGTGCTCCGCGAGAGCGTGACGGTGGCGGCAACGCGCTCCGAGATTCCGGTGACGGCGTTACCCAGCTCGGTCACCCTCCTGGATAGAGAGACCATCAGCCAGCAGCAAGCCGTGGCCGATGATCTTGCGAGCATCCTCGAACACACCACGCCTGGGTTTGGACCCAGTCTGCGGAAGCTGACAGGACGGGCCGAGACACTGCGCGGCCGCAACCCTCTCTATCTCATCAACGGGGTGCCGCAGCACAATGCCCTGCGCGACGGACAGCGCGACGGCCATTCCATCGATATGGACTTTGTGGAGCAAGTGGAGGTGATCCACGGGTCGAACTCCGTCCAGGGGATCGGGGCCACGGGCGGCGTGGTCAACATGGTCACCAAGGCGCCCCCGGCCGATGGCCGCTGGCGTCAGGACATTCGACTGGCGCTCATCACGCACGACAGTTTCGACAGCGACGGCATCGCGCCCAAGGCTTCCTATTTCCTCGGCAAGAAAGTCGG
Source organism: uncultured Solibacteraceae bacterium (assembly GCA_964385765.1). Classification (GTDB taxonomy): domain Bacteria; phylum Acidobacteriota; class Terriglobia; order Bryobacterales; family Bryobacteraceae; genus CAWELS01. Next base: position 1,781 of record CAYLSS010000625.1, on the reverse strand, counting down.
CCGATTCGACCTTTCCGGTGGATTCTCGGCGATCAAGCGCAACCTGTTCTTCGATGCCGACGGCAACCCGATCGGGCTGTATCCCACGCAGGGCGACATCATGGATTCCGGATCCCGCAACTACTACTTCCGCGGGGGGTTCGAACCGACCTCCAATCAGCGCCTCGGCCTGACGTTGAATGACTTCAAGCTCGAGCGTGACGGCGATTACATCGTCGAACTCGGCGACCGGGCGACCGGGCGTATCACCTCGACCGTGCCCGGCAATCCGCGGCCGCTGGTTGGATCGCCCGCCAGAAACGACGTCACAACCCTGTCAGCCGACTACCGCAACCGCAGCCTCGGTCCTGGCGATCTCTCGGTTCAGGGCTTCTATCAAGATTTCGCAGCGCTTTTTGAAGGGGGAACCTTCGGCGGCTTTTTCCGCCTGACCCCCGATGGTGAACCGTTCCTCGACCAGTCAGAGATTCAATCGCAAAAGTATGGCGTCAAGCTGGCCTACTCCCTACCCGAAACCGGTATCCGCGGCTTCACTCCGCGATTCGGCCTGGACTTTCTCAATGACGACAGCGCACAGATTCTTGCTCGCTCCGGCCGCGAGTGGGTTCCGTCCACGGTGCTCCGCGGTTTGGCGCCTTTCGTCCAACTGGAGCAGAGTTTCGGCAGCCGTCTCATGCTCAGCGGCGGCTTTCGGGTGGAGACGGCCCGCATCATCGTCGACGACTATGTGACGATCGCTTCCGCCGGACTTACACCGGTCGCGGGAGGAGACCCTTCCTTCACGGAAGTGCTGCCGAACATCGGCGCGCGTCTCGGCCTTGGCAAAGGGTTTTCGGTGTTCGGCACGTATTCGGAAGGTTTCACGATGCCCGACGTCGGCCGTGTCTTGCGCGGCATCACCGAACCTGGCCTCGACGTCGATTCCCTGCTCGATATCCAACCGGTGGTGACGAGTAACAGCGAGGGCGGGGTGCGTTTTCGCAACGGCCGGGCACGCTTCGAGGTGAGTTACTTCCAGTCCGATTCGAGCCTCGGAGCCCGCCTGATCGCCGATGAGAACGGATTCTTCAATGTCGGCCGGCAGCGCACCGAAATCGACGGAGTCGAAATCTCCGTGGACGGACGCGCTCACGACCGCTTGATGCTGGGTGGGACCTACGCGTGGCTTCGCGGCAGGTTCGATTCCAACTCCGATGATGTCGTCGATACCGACCTCGATGGGACCAACATCGCCCCCAACCGCCTCAACCTGTTTGCCCAGTTTTTTCCGTTTAGCTGGATGAATGCCCGCTTGCAGGTGTCCAATCTGTTCGACCGAGAGTTTGACGGGCCCGGCACTAGCCAGGAGGCCAATTTCAGCGGATACGGCGTGGTGGACCTGATTCTTGGTTTCGAGACCAGGGCGGGACGGATCCGCGTCGGCATCGAGAATCTCCTGGACAAACAGTATCTGACTTACTTCTCTCAAACCGAACCTTTCCAGCGAAACGATACGATCTTTGCCGGCCGCGGCCGCACATTCTCGATCATCTTCGAACCGCAACTCGGAAACTGGTAAGGATGTGTCCGGGTTCTGGCGCAAACCTCGCGCTAAACGCTGGCGGGGATGGATCTTCCAGGTTCATCTATGCTGCGGTCTGATCATCGGGTCCTGGGCGATGGTCATGGGGCTGTCGGGCAGCGCGCTGGTGTTCAAGGACGAGATCGAAGCGACTATCGAACCCGAACTGTTCCTGGTCAAGCCAGAGAATGACCTGGCGTCGCTCGATGCGGTCGCGGCC
>CAYLSS010000624.1:0-3759 GCA_964385765.1 uncultured Solibacteraceae bacterium | reverse complement strand
CGTGGCAATCGGTGCAGACCGGCGAGGCCGTCGCTCCACGCTGGACAAGGCGTCCATGGATGCCTTCCCAATAGTCGCTTTCCACTCCCTTGTGACACTTGCCGCAAGTGGTTGGAATATTAAAGTGATTGATCGAGGATTCCAGGTTACCGGGAGATAGAATCCGGTGTGCTGTGCCTTCGGTGGAGTGGCAGTCATTACACGTCGCCGCGAAAAAGACGCCGCCCTCGGCAGCCTGGCCGTGGACGCTGTTGCGGTAGACCTCGACGGCCCTATCAAAACGCAACTCGTATTTGGTCGTGAGGTCGAGGTCCTCGTGACACGTCCCGCAGGTATCGGGCAGGTTGCCCGGATAGGTCTTGGAACGGGTGGCATCCGAGGGGAGGATGCCGTGGGAGCCGTGGCAGTCGGCGCAGGTTGGCAGATCCTCCGAGACACCCACCTCGAGCCGGCCGTGCGTGGTGTATTGCTCGGACGCCTCGAAGTGACACTGGCGGCAACCCTCGGACCCGGCCCGGACCGCCGGGGGCTCAGTCACGTGAAGCGGCATCCCGTCGGGGCCGACCTCGTCCAAACCCGTGTGACAATCCACACACCCAAAACCTTCGTGAGCAGAATGAGCGAGCTGGTCAGCGAACTCCGCACCGGTCTCGTCGGTGGTATGGCAGTCGACGCAGGCCGGGGCGGCGGCTTCCGGCTCGGCTTCGGGCGCCTGTCCGAGACAGGGCGCAAAACCGGCTAACAAAGCAAGAAGGAGTATTTTGGGCAGGCGCCAGCAGGACATCATTCCGATTCTCCGGCAAAGGGACAGTCGCTCACCGAGATTTTCTCATGACACTTTGCCGGCTCGCCTCGATCAGACATCTTCACCTGATTATACATATTGAGAAGTCCACCACGTGCGCTACCAGGCGAAGACAAACTGCAGGATGTAGTTCAGGGCAATACCCGAGACGATCAGGCCAAGAACGAGGCGGATCCAGAGTTCGGGCAGGTACTTCTGCAGGCGGGCGCCGACGAACGTGCCGGCGAGTCCGCCGAGCCCGAACAGTGCGCCGAGGAGCCAGTCCGGGCGGACGGCTATGCCTTCCGCCAACGCTGTCCTTGAGAGGTATTCGAAGAAGCCGACGCCGGCGATCGAGGTGAAGAAGGTGCCAAACAGGGAGGCTCCAGCCACGGTGTATACGGGTAGATGCATGACCGAAACGACAAACGGCGCAATAATGGCCCCACCGCCGATTCCATAGATCCCCCCCACGATGCCGACCACTAGCGCCAGCGCGAACAGCGTTAGTGTACGGAAACGGTAAGTCTCGCCCCAGAACTCGTATTCGACGTCGCGGAGGGAGACGGATTTCGTCTGGACGATGGCGTCAGCCGGGAGCTTTCCGGCAAACTTGGCGGAAATCTTGTCGGCCACTTTCGCGCGCCCGGTAACACCCCGGAGCCACTCGCTGAGAATTCGGTAGCCTAGCCAGAGCAGGACCAATCCGACGAAGAATTTCGCCGACCGGGCATCCGGCATGAAGCGGATCCGGATAACGGCTCCGATGAAGACGCCGGGTAGTGTCCCCGTCAGAGTGATCAGCGCGATCGGCCACGCCATGCGCCCTTCACGGATGTACTGCGAGACACCGCCGGGAATGGCGACGACGTTGTACAGAAGATTGGTCGCACTGACAGCGGGACTGGTGAAACCGAGGACGCTCATCTGAAAGGGCAGGATCAGGAAAGCGCCCGAAACGCCGGCGGAGGTAACGACGGAGGAGATGGCGAAGGCGACAAGGGGCGGCAGCAGCGGGTGACACTCGACGCCAGAGATGGGGAAATGCACGTTACAGCATATCTCGCGGACCAAGCGGTTTGGAACCGGCCACCCGGCCACCTAGCAACTCGCCTGACATTCCCAAATCGCGCCGCTATTCTTCCGGCCATAAGCGGCCACGGCGATCCCGGCCGAATTCGCCGCGGCGATCATCTCGTCGCGGTCGAGGAGCGGCGTGCGTCCGGCGTCAACCGCGAGCGCGGCGCGTTCACCGCTAAACTGGTGACTTGTTCGGCTACTTGGCATCCGGCATCGGCTTTGGACTCGCGGCGGTTTCGCCGGGCTACGACTTCTGACGAGGTTCGGTTCGACTTCCTCCGGACGTGACGGCCGACAAACCGAAGATCTACTGGCCCTCGAGCCGCTTCAGACGAGCATCGAAATTCTGGCGCATCTCATCCACAGCGCCGATGAGTCCATTGAGCTTGTCGGTGATCTCAGCCATCTTGAACTCATGTTTCTCCATCGAGTCCTGGAGGAGGACCTGCGCGCGCGGAAGCATTTTGTGCTCGGCACGAGAGGCCTCGTGCTCGGCACGATACACCTCATGTTCGCCGATGAAGGCCTCCAAAGCCGCTTCGATACGGTCCAGACGGCTGCTGCCGTTTTGTTCGCCGTTGTCGGGCATCCTGCCTTCAGTATCGCCCCGCGCCGTTCGGCGCCTCAAGCGTCATGTTTCGAAGTAGGTATGGCTGAGCCAGACCAGGATGCCGAGCGACAACACTCCGATGATCACGCTCCAGAGGATCAGCTTCTTTTCGATCGGCAGGAGGGGTTCGTATTCCTCCTCCATCTGCTCGAGTTCTTTTACCAGGTTCGGATTCTCTTCAGCCATGGGGTCTCCTTAGATGGTTGGCGGTTTGACGCCGTGGAAGAAGAGCCAGGATATCAGCAGCCCGACCCAGATAATGAAGCCGAACAGGCAGATCACGTAGACAGCCGCGAGGCGCGCGATGCCTTCCTCCCACAGTTTCTTGAAGTTCGAGACGACTCCGATGGTCAGGAACGTCATTGAGAAGAACAGCCCTCGGAAGATGTTTGCCTCGCCCATGGCCGTCTTGATGCCGGGCAGGAGATCGCGCGCGGTGAGCCCGATCATGAGAATCAGGACGAACGCGCCGACGTAGCCGAGGACGAACTTCGGAAAGCGCTGCCAGATCTCGCCGGCCCGAACTTTGTCGCCTTCCCGTCGTTCGATCTTGCTGGCCCAGATCCAGGCCAGAATGAACGCCCATACACCGATGAAGATGTCGATGAAGACCTTCACTGTGGTCGCAGTGCCCATGATCCATCCGGGCTCGTATTGGATGTTCTGCTCGGCGCTGGCCTTGGCGAGGATCAAGGAGTCGGCAATCGCGCCCGACGCCACCGCCGCGCCATCTGTCTTGACCGCGAGGCCCATCCAGGCGCCGGCGACCATCGGTTCCTGATAAAGGAAATGCTGGGCGATGAACGGAAGAAGGATCAGCTCGACGACGGCGAAGATCACCACGAGCGACGAGACCATGACCGGCACCACTGGACGGGCGCGGATGGCCGAGCCGGTCGCGATGGCGGCCGAGACGCCGCAGATCGAGATGCCGGAGGCGAGCGGCACGCTCCACTCCCGGCTGAACTTGAAGTATTTCCGGGAAACGAAATAGACGATGGCCCAGTAGATGAGATAGGCTTCGACAATCGCGCAGGCGCCGCGGAACATGACCGAGGTAGCCAGCCCAAGCTGCTCGGCCGCCTTGACACCGACTGTTCCGCCGAGAATCACGATGGCGGTTTTGACATAGAGTTCGGGCCGCAGCGCTTCCCGCATCCTTTCCGACAGCCCGGGGATGAAGTTGCCGATCACCAGGCCGACCAGCAGCGCGATGATGTAGCCGGCCTCCGCGGTGAGGCTCATGGACCAGGCGATGCCGAAGCCTTCGCGCTTGTCCGGCGTG
>CAYLSS010000623.1:0-3764 GCA_964385765.1 uncultured Solibacteraceae bacterium | reverse complement strand
GATTCCTGACGCACTGAAATACAAACGGAGGGAGTGGGTGAGCCCGATGCCCGGATCCATCATCAACTGCTCCCGCTCGAGCTCTTCCTTTGCCGTGGCGCTGCGGACCACGATGCTGGCCGGAGCGCTTCGGATCACTGTCTGGGATGCGTCGCCGACATGCAGCTCGGCCCGGAACTCGTAGCGGCCTGGCTGGTCGAACGTCAGGCCTCTCGCGGAGTAGAACAACTGCACCTGACCTTCCATCGACTGTCCGGACTCGAGTGTCGCCATCCGGCGCTCGCTGCAAACCACCACGACGTCGCGGAGGTCGGTCGAGTCACCGTTGGGGTACCGGGTTGAAATGCGAAGATCGTCCTCGCCCAGGTTCAGCGCCGTGGTGACTTCGCTGGCCGCATCGCCGGTGTTTGTCACGCGGACAGTGGCGGCCACGAAGTCGCCGCGGCAGGCGGCGGCAGGCAGCTCGAGGTCGAGTTTGAGCGCGCCGACACCTTCGCCGCCTTCGTCCAGTCCGGCCGCGTCCACGGGCTCGGCGATTCCGCTCCACGCGCTTCCATGCCCCCAACCGAACTGCTTCCATCCCGGTTTCACCTGCGGATCGGGCGAATGGATCAGCGATGTACGGTTGTGGTCATTGAAGGCCATGGTCGCGTTGCACGGATAGGGGTTCGACGACGAGGCAAAGCCCATCACGTCGCCGGTCTGATTCATGATCGCCGTGCCGATCGCTGGACTGTGCACGTCGTGCTTCGGATGGAAGAGATTGAAGGCATGGCCCGCCTCGTGAATGAGGGTCCGGAGGAACGCCAGGGGCACCTCGCCGAGCTTCTTCCCCCGCGCCGATGCCTGGATGATGCTGATATTCGGCAGCGTGGGATCGTAAAAGCCGACCGCGCCCTCGCGGTGGGGCGGATTCCCGGTGTCGAACATGATTCCGAGCGTCCCGTTCATCCGCGAACCGACCAGCAGCCACAGATGCCAGTTGTCGCCGCCCGCTGACACTGAGCGGTGCGTTGCCAGGAGGTTGTGCATCTCCGAGAACGATAGCTGCGAATCTTCCGGGATGTTCAGCTCGTTCACCACCGCCCGAAAGTCCATCCCCGCCGCACGATAGACGCCGGTGAAGCTGAAGCTCTGGCTGCCGTTACAACTCGAGGCGGTGGACGGCCATTGACGGTTCGTCATGACATCGACCTCGACCAGGCTGCCGCGATAGTAAGGCGAGGTCTTAGTGGCGGTGACGTTGTAGGTCTTGTTTCCGATCCTTGCGGCGCCCGACATTTTGATCGTCGGCTGCGGCCAGCCGATTGGCTGGAGAAAATTCGTCTCGCACTCGAACCGCATCCAGCCGCGGTCCGACGAGACAAACCCCTGCGCGGAGTTGCTCCAAAGGTGACGCTCGAGCCGGATGAAAAGGACGCCCTTCGAATAAGAAACTCCGCGGCTGCGGAAGTACCAGCGATACTCCTTCTGCGGATAGGCCGGATACCAGTTCTTCTTAATCACCAGCGCGGACGAGCTGATGCTTGTCAGGGAGTTCGCTGCGGCCACCGACACTCGATGGAGAAAGAGGCTCCGGGTGTAAATGTCGCCGGAGACGCGCAGGACGCCCCGGCCCGCTTCGATCCGCATCGGGCCGCGGGTCGGGAAAAAGAAATACGGGGTGGTTGGATTGATTTCGAGCAGCCAGCTTCCATTCAGTGTGCGGAGGCTGCACGGTCTTGTTCGCGGCGCCAGCTTCGGAGGGACACTCGCCGTGATCGTGGGCCTTCCCAGCGTAGCTGTTGCGAGGGTCAGCGCCCCATCTTCGTCATCGATAAATTCCTCGTCGGAACCGCAGGACGATTCATCGAATAGTGGTTCATCCGCTTCCATTTCTTCATTGTGGAAACGCAAATCTTGTTCACTCATTGATTCCTCCTTGGGCGGACGTGCGGGAACGCGTCCAGCTTTGTCCTCTGGGGGAGGTTTGCTATCGGATTCTCGGCTTCACGCCTTACTCAGTTTCGGCCTACGGCGACCGCGGTTGGACGCCATTCGACGAAGCCGGTCCGCTGAGCTGCGTGCTGGAACTGAACCAGGGACGGATCTCCTCCTCGAAATCCGCGTATGCGCGGGTGCATCCAACCCAATTGCATACCACCGGACCATTTGGTCCCCCGAATTATACATCAAATGCCGCCGAAAACAATCTGAATTTTTCCGGCTGTTTCTGATCTCGGTCAAACCGGTTTCTGCAGCTCGGTGCGAGTTGCAATACCATGGACGGAAATGATTCGGAGAACCTGGTTCGCTCGACTCTTTCTCATCTGCTGCCTCGCCGCTCACCTGGCGGCCGCCGATCGTCCACCCAACTTTGTCATCATCTTCATCGATGACATGGGCTATGCCGATATCGGGCCTTTCGGCGCCGAAGACTATGCAACGCCCTATCTCGACCGCCTGGCCGCCGAGGGCCGCATCTTCACCGACTTCTACGCGACGCAGGCCGTTTGTTCGGCCTCGCGCGCCGGCCTGCTTACCGGCAGCTATAACGTCCGGGTCGGCATCACGGGCGCTCTCGGCCACCGTGCTGACTACGGTCTTCACGAGCGCGAGATGACAATCGCCGAAGTCGTCAAGCAGCAGGGCTATGCCACGGCCATTTACGGCAAGTGGCACCTCGGCCACCACCCGAAGTTCCTACCTGTGAACCATGGCTTCGACGACTACTATGGACTGCCGTACTCGAACGACATGTGGCCCCACCATCCGGAAAGCCCCGGCAACTGGCCCGACCTGCCATTGTTCGAGGGCACGAAGGTGATCGACGCGAAGGTGACGGCGCGAGAGCAGGAGGAACTCACCACCGAGTACACGAAGCGCGCGGTCCGGTTCATCGAGCGCAATAAGGATCGCCCGTTCTTCCTCTACGTGCCGCACTCGATGGTGCACGTCCCGCTATTCGTTTCGGACAAGTTCCGGGGGAAAAGCGGCGCCGGAATCTTGGGCGACGTCGTCATGGAAGTCGATTGGTCCGTCGGCAGCATCGTCGCCGCCCTCGAGGAGCACGATCTCGAGCGCAACACTTTTGTGATCTTCACCTCGGATAACGGACCGTGGCTCAGCTACGGTGACCACGCGGGCAGCGCCGGTCCGCTGCGAGAGGGCAAAGGCACGATGTTCGATGGCGGCTGCCGCGAGCCCACCATCATGTGGTGGCCTGGCAAGATCCCGGCAGGAACGGTCTGCCGGGAACCCGCCATGACCATAGACATCCTGCCGACCATCGCCCACCTGGCCGGCGCCGATCTGCCCGGCCACAAGATCGACGGCAAGAACATCTGGCCTTTGATCGCCGGTGAGGCCGGCGCCGAGAGTCCGCAAGAGGCTTACTACTTCTACTATGGACGTGAGTTGCAGGCCATTCGCATGGGCCGTTGGAAGCTGCACTTCCCGCACAGCTACCGTACGCTCGGCGGGCGTCCCGGCGGCACCGGCGGCATGCCCGCCCGGTACGAGCAGGAGATCCTGGCGATCGACTACCCGGGACCCGCGAAGCAGCCGGACATCGTCAAACGGTTACGGGCCATCGGCAAGGTCCTGCTGCGGGAGGGAGAGTTCCCCCCGGCGATCCTGTACGCGGGTATTCAGGACCTCGCCTACGGGACCGAGGTTGATGGGGCGAAGGTTACGATTTCGATGGAGCACCTGCTGGCATCCACTTGGCCGGTGATGCGGGGCCTGTCGATCGGCGCGCCGCCGCCGCACCCCGACGGCCCGCT
>CAYLSS010000622.1:0-3767 GCA_964385765.1 uncultured Solibacteraceae bacterium | reverse complement strand
AGATAGATCCCGTTCGCCGGCAAGAGTCTGGCTCTGGTTCACTTTCCCCTCCTGACGGAAGCCGTAGTCGCTGCCTGCGCTATAAGCACCCCCCGACCCACCGGCGCGCGCCTACAGGACCGCCACTTCCCTCTGTTTGATGCCGTTACCTATAGTACTCGATAATCGGGCGATTGGAAACAAGTATAAACGGATTTCTAATGAGAAAAACGGCCGCATTTTCGGATACGTAACTAAGAAATGACAGCCCGGTTGAAATGTTCACGGCTCTCAGGAAGTTGCCTGCCTGCAGAATGGGCACGGGTCAGCCAGGTTGAGAATTGGCCGCCCGCAGGACGGACACCTGACACGCCGCCAAGACCTGTACTCGTCGGGAGTCATTTCGATTTTCGCGTCTCGGGTGGTGTCCCGACCACAGTGGGGGCAGTCGACGGCCGTCTCTTCAATGGGTCCCATGCAATAGGGGCAGAGGATGGTTGGATCCTGCTCGTCAGACATTAGCCAGCTACAGATCGTAGAATCGTGCGAGATCAAACCCGTGGCGCATAGCCATCTCATAGTAGCTCTGGTTCGGGTCCTCTCCCATGAGGCGATAGGCCTCGGCGCGCTCGGGCCGGAAGCGCAAGTCGCCGCGAATCGCGCCATGCGGTAGCGGCTCGACAGCAGCCGGTGAAGAAGGGGGCTCGTGCAGCCCGAACTTCTCGCATGCCTCGACAATGGTCTCCGAAGGGTGAACCGTCGAAAAAGCCTCGAGCCGGTCCAAAACCGGCTCCTGATACGGATGAGGAATCTCCACCTCTCCACGACGGAATGCCGAAGCAAGGCCGACCGCAATGAACGTTTCCGGGAACTCTACCTTGACCGGGTCGATTTCGGCAAAGTCGACAATGGGCCAATCGCCTGCTTTCAACAGCCCGGGCGACACGAAAATCCCGGCAATCAACCGCTCTGATGGAATCCACTCCCGCTCGGAATTCGTCCGGCGGAAGACATCGATCAGATACGAGCCGCTGAAGAAACCGAGCGCCGAGTCAGCTTCCACGAGGCGGGGCTTGATACACTGCGCCTCGACGTCGAGCATTACTTGTCCAAAGCCGTAGCGCCCGTTGTCGATTGGTATCGCGAAGATGTCGCCTGCTCGAGCCTTCTCCATAGCAGTACTCTATAGCATGCACGGGTTGTGCAGATGCTGGTGCGCTGTGAACTTGTCGGGGTCGATGCCGCGTTGACGGTTCAAAAGGTTATCAACGCCTCCATGTTTGTCAATATAGTATTGCTCCCAGACTGCTGCATCGAAAGCAGTCCAACCCTTTGCCCCTGCCTTGCGCACGCTTCTTATTTCATAGACGTTCTTCGGAAAATCCGCGGTGGCTCGCCGGGGATCGTCCGGCGGGATGAACAACGCACTTGATTCTTTCCCCACGTGCTGACCGAGGCGGACGTCAATCCCTTGCACCGACTGCCCAACATAGACCACTTTGTTCGTGACCTTGTCATAAACAACATAAATCTCGATGTTCTTGATCCGGTCAAGGTTGGCGTAGCTGGACTCACTGCCGGACTGGTTGTGAACCAGGAAACCGCCGGCGAAGTAATTGTGACTGCCCTGGACCTCGAAGTTGAATGTGTCCTCTTTGGCAGCGAGGACCCGAACTGACCGTACCGGCACAGATTCGCCGTCAACGCGGTGGAGCAGCATTTCGTGGGCGAGATGTCCCGCCGGAATCCAGGATCCCGCGGACACCACCCAGAAGGGATGGTTCGTGGTTGCGTGAAGCAGGCCACCGTCAGTGACGATCTCGACCAGGTGCTGCGTCCAGTTTCTATGGACTTCGGTCACAGTCTTGACTACCCGGGACTCGCGCTTGAATTCATGCGAGTACACTTCGTCGCCGGGCATCAGTCGCTCGATCGGGATCTCACCCCGAGGAGTTTGGATTGCAGTTCCTGCCGGGAAGCACGGAAGCTTGGAAGTATCGCCAAGTTCGAACTCGCTCCAGGCTTTGAATTCCGGACCGGACTTCGGCAGGTCGGCCGGAGGCAGCTTTTCGACCGGCCTGACAGGGGTCTTGAGGCGGCCGGTCTCAGGATTCAGACGTTTTCCTTCGTCGAACAGCTGACTGAGCTTCTTATGCGGCGGCTTGCTGAGATCACTGTTTGGGAATCTCTTCTTGTACGCGGCGATGAACTCATCCCTAGTCAGCGCGGGATCGTCCCATGCCTTGCCGGGTGGCTCCGGAGCTTCGGCGGGCTTGGTCGTCTCCGGCTCGGTTTTGGCTGGCTCGGGAGCAGCCTCCGGCCCTTGCGCCTTCAGCCGCCGTTCCAACTCGTCAGAGAGTTCATCGAATTCCGCCTTCGCCTTTGCGGCGACCTCGGGATCATCGGATTTCATGCGCGCCGTCACGTCGTCGGCGCGCTTTGCCAGGGCCGGGTCGGCATCCAGAACCTGGCGGTAAGCATCCAGATCGCACTCCGAGCACCGGACGATCCGGCCGTCCTTCGTTACCTTGATCTCGTGACCCTCCGCGGTCTTCCGCTTCGCGATGAGATCTGGTTCGTCAGTGTCCGTAGTTCGACCGGCAGGCTCCGCTTCGGCGCGCTTGCCCGGCGCAGGCTCGGCTTTCGAACGGGGCCCGGTGGGTTCCGGCGCCGCTTTGGGTTTCGGGGGAGCTTCAGCCGCGGTTTTCGGCGGCGCGGCGGGTGCTTCCGCTTCGGCTTTCGGGGCGGCCGGGACTTCGGCTTCCGCCTTTGCTTTCGGCGCCGCCTGGGGCTCCGGCTTCGGCTTGGCCGCCGGACCCGCGGGGGCTTCCACCTTCGCTCCCACGCCGACATCGGGAGTCTTGGCCAGGATGCCCGTCTTCTCGAGCGCGCTTCGGGTACGAGTCTTCGGCGCTCGCGGAGAGGGAGGCGCAACCTCGACCTTCGGCTTCGCCGCGGCGCCTGCCTTTGGCCGGATCTTGATCTTGCCCTTGAGCGCCCCGGCGATGCCGATTCCTCCGCCAACACCGGCGCCGATCGCAGCTCCCATGAGGATGCCCTCGATGGTGATGGGATTGCCCACGGCCAGGTCGCCCAGTACGCCGCCGATGACGTCGATCCCCGTCTCCATGGCGAAACGGAGACCCACGCTGGCCACTCCTTTGGCCAGCACGCCTCCCAATCCGCCAAAAGCGCCGCCGATGGCGCCCACTACCATGGCCTTGGCAACGCCGTCACTCCACTTCTTGCCGTCCACCAGGTTGTGCCCGATCTGGGTGGCGGCGCCGGCCACGGCGCCGAGAGTGGCGCCCAGCAGGATGAGGCCCACAGGCCCCAGAGATCCGGCGCTGAGGATCGTGATGGCCACTACGGCGACGATCACCACAATCGTGATGACCCACTTGACTACGCTCTTCCAGCGGGGCTGCACAGCCTCGGCGGCCTTTTGGGCCTCCGTTTCGATGTCCTGCCGCAAGTCGGGAAAAGTTTCCCTCAGGCCGGCGCGGAGCTCTTCCCTGGTTTTTGTGAAGTTCTCCGACGTGTTCTTGCTGAGCTCTGAGAAGGTCTCGCGCAGGCTCTCGGCAGCGGCGTTGAAACCCTCCTGCGCGCTGGCCTTCACTTCGGTGGCGGTGTCTTGATGGCCTTCGCGAAGCTGCGCGAATCCCTCGCGCGTCTGCTGGATCATGCCGGCGACGGACGCTGCGTAGCCGGCCACGGTTGCCCGCAGTTGGGCTACCGCGCTCTGGCCTAGTTGGGCGACCGCCTCGACCGCCGGCTCATCTTCGAGG
>CAYLSS010000621.1:0-3769 GCA_964385765.1 uncultured Solibacteraceae bacterium | reverse complement strand
TCGGCCCTGTCGCCACGTCCTTTCATTTCAATGTCTTACGCGAACCTCGAACTTGCCTGTGGGAATTTCTGTGGGGGGTTCTTTTCTCCCACGTCTTCAACTTCTCAATTGCCTCCTTCTCGTGCGCCGGGACGTTCTCGTCGGTACTGACAAGGCTAGTAGCCGTCTCTGATCTCACAATGCTGCTGGCCAAGCGTAACTCCCTGGCTTGACGAGCAATCGGGGACCGTTTCTGATCGCCGGGCGGAGAAGCACGGCGCCTGGGGTGAGTTCTTCCTCCACCTGGAACTCCTTCCACCCAGTGGCGCGGGCAAGCGCCTCGGCCGTACGGCCACCTTCCAACCAGAGGCTTCGAACATTCACTCTGGCCAGAACGCCGGCCGCAGCCCGGGCCAAGCGATTAACCAAGAGTTCGGTTTCCCGGCGCCCGCTGGCAGCGTCACCACCGATGGTCATGACGGCGCGCCGGTTCTTCGCCAGCAAGGCAGCGGTCTCCCTGGACCACGCGGCCACTAGGTCATCTCCTCCGCTATGCGCCTGGAGCAGAGCGTCCGGCATCGGGATGATCGGCACGCCCTGGCGTTTGAACTCCGCGATAGCATCGTGACTCGGGCGGGATGAGCTGCCGGAGACGACGAGTGTGGGAGAAGGCGACGGCGCCTGGGCCGGGTCGCGCCGGCGGAGGATGTAGCCGCGGGCCTCGAGAAGCGATGCAGCGAAGTCGGCGGCACCGGCCATCAGGGTGTCGTCGTCCGGGACCGCAGCCCAGGCCGCAAGATCCTCCCGGCAGGACGCCTCGCCGACGACGATCCCCTGGGCGGGGAGATTCTCACCCGGCGCGGCAACCATCACCTGGCCAGCGGTGGCGTGGAGCATGTCTTCGATGCGGGAGGAGGTAACCGGCCATTCCGGGTCAGCGTGAAAGTGGGTCCGGTGGATGGGTTGGCCGCCGACGTAGTAATGACCGGACCGGATGGTGCGGCCGCGCGATGGGTTCGCGGGGACCAGCAGCGCGCGCCGTTTGCCGGAGACGGCCAGGAGGATTCGGATCTCAGCCAGCACAGGCCCGCGAAGGACCGAGTCCACCTTTTTTACAATCAGCCGCCCGGATGTCGCGCACAGATGTTGGGCGATACCGCGAATCCGCGCCGACGCCGCCGATTCGGAAAGACTGCGCGTGCCGGTACATATGACGGCGAACTGGGAGAGCGGACCATAAACCTGTCCGAGGGATACGCCGGACACGAGGCCGTAGCGAAGGCCCACGCCGGCGATTTCCGATGCGCCAGTGAAGTCATCCGCGATCACGACACACATAGCGGTGTTCATCCATTGGCGGAACCGGCAGACATTCTGGCGGCGTAGAGCACGGCCTGACGCATGCTGGTGAGGTCAGCACGACTCTGCCACGCGATATCGAAAGCGGTGCCGTGGTCCACTGAAACGCGGACAATCGGCAGACCGAGGGTGATGTTGACGCCGGTGTCGAACGCGAGCATTTTGAAGGGGATGTGACCTTGATCGTGATACATCGTCACGATCGCGTCGAAGCGGGCTCGCCGGTGCGCGACAAACGCCGTATCCGGCGGGATAGGACCTTCGACATCGATTCCTAGCCGCCGGGCCTCACTCATCGCGGGAATGATGGACTCTTCCTCTTCGCGCCGGCCGAAGAGGCCGTGTTCGCCCGCGTGAGGATTCAGGCCGCAGACACCGAGGCGAGGGGTCTTCTCCAGCAATCGGGCAACCGCTTTCGCGGTCAGTTCAATGACATCGAAAACGCGCTCGCGGCTCAGCCGACCGGACACGTCGGAGATGCCGATGTGGGTAGTCGCCATGCTGACGATCAGCTTGTCGGATGCGAGCATCATGCAAACTCGCGGGCTTCCGGTCAGAGCGGCAAGTATTTCAGTGTGGCCCGGATAACCGATGCCGGCGGCGCTGAGCGCTTCTTTGTTGATTGGAGCCGTGGCAACTGCCGCCACCGCGCCGGACATCGCTTGTTCTACAGCGAGGCGGATGTACTCGTAGGCGGCGTGGCCGCAGGCGGCCTGCACCTTGCCCGGCGAGATAGCGGCGCCCTCGACGACGCCACAGTCAACCAGGGCCGGCACCGGGCTGGAAGGGTCCCACTCCTGAAGAGACACCACGATTTCAGGCATTGGCAGGTCAAGAGCCTCGGATACCCGCAAAGCGACCGAGGCGTCTCCGAACAGAACAGGTCTCGAAGCAGTGAGCACCTTTGGATCGCGAAGGGCGGCGAGGCCGAGCTCAGGCCCGATACCAGCAGGGTCCCCCATGGTTAGAGCGACGATGGGTTTCTGACTATCCATAGGCTTTTCGGTATGTTGATCCGCGTCCTTTCGAAGATGTTGCGCTCATTCCGCAGTGTAGGAATCGTGAGTGAGCACCTATCGATTCTGCCTTTTCCAGGGAGATGCGGCAAGTGGCCGGGGGATTGTTAGAACGTTCTGGAACTTCTTCTTCAGCGTCCCATAGTGCTATTTCCGAATCGTACCCTTCGGCTCGCCAGGGAGACTCTCAGGATCACGATCATGAACTTGCTCGACTACCTTGTTGTCTGTCTGTATTTGGCCGTGACCGCAGGAATCGGCATCTGGACCGCGCGAAAGCAGGACAGTACAGACGAGTACTTTGTCGCCGGAAGAAGGATTCCAGGCTTCGCGGTAGGGTTTGCTTTGCTGGCGACTACCATCAGCAGTGTTACCTTCGTGGCGATTCCAGGATCGGTCTTCGTCCGTGATTCATGGCAACTGCTTTACATGGGAATGACGCTCATCGTTCTCCTGTTCGTGGTCAAGTACATTGTGGTCTTCTACCGGCGTGTTGTGGGCATGAGCGCCTATGAATACCTGGAGAGGCGGTTCGGGTACGCCGCCCGCGTGTACGCGTCGGCGGGCTTTGTGGTGTTGAGGATCGCGGACCTTGGTTTCACGCTCTACCTGACATCGGTGGCCGTGGAGATCATCGCGGGGTGGGACCTTCTAGTGGTGACAATCGCCGTGGGAGTCTTTACTATCCTCTACACGCTGGCAGGGGGAATCGAGGCGGCAATCTGGACATCGGTGCTTCAGGGGGGACTCTTCGTCGGTGGGGCGTTTGTCATCGCAGGCGCGTTGCTATTCGGTTCTTCCGTCGGCGCAGGCGAAATCGTAGCCGCCGCCTATGAAGGAGGCAAGTTCGGCCTGGGCGATTTCACTCTGAATGTCGAAAGCCTGTATTTTCCACAGGCGACCGCCTGGATCCTGATGGCGGCGGGGCTCCTGCATTTTGGCCGGTACTATACGACCGAGCAGAACATGGTCCAGCGCTACCTGGTGGCTCGATCCGACGAGGCGGCCAAGGGGGGCGTCGTATTCGGCCTGCTGACCACGGTGCCGACGTGGTTTGCCTTCATGTTCATCGGCGGCTGCCTGTGGTCATTCTACCGGCTTTCCGGGAGTCCGTTGCCGGAGGAGATCGCTAGCAAACCGGATACGATCGTGCCATACTTCATAGCGACAGAGCTGCCGGCTGGAATCATCGGATTGATATTGGCGGCGCTGCTGTCATCGGCGATGTCAAGTGTCAGCGCTGACCTGAACAGCGTCTCCACGGTGGCCACGCAGGACTATTTTGTGCGGGCAAGGCCGGAGTCCAGCGAGAAATCGCGGCTGCTGTTCGGCCGGACCGTGGTAGCCATCAGCGGCGCCGCGGCAACATCGGTGGCGGTGATTCTGACAAACGCTCGAACAATAGCGGCCTACGA
>CAYLSS010000620.1:0-3770 GCA_964385765.1 uncultured Solibacteraceae bacterium | reverse complement strand
TTCTATATGCTGCATTTACTATTTCGCTGTTTTTTATTTCATGCAGATTAAGCCTGTTTTCCATGTCTAAAAGGAAATAGATGTTTTTTATTTTACCCGGGACAACCCATGATTTCATTAATGGATCCAATGGTTTTCTGTGATTATAGAAATTATTTAGATTATCCAGATACCATTTATGATAAAATTGTATTATTTTCTTGTGGCCGGAATTAAGTTTTTTTAAATTTATCGAATAACTCGGTATGCCGACCGCCATCATTTTAACAATCATAATTATTACATCTTCGACAGAGTCAAAATTAGTAATAGTTTGGTAGTCATTTAATGAGGGATGGAGAAGCTTATGGGCGGTAGGACTATGGCAGTTCCTGCTGTCGGGCGTGCTGTACTCGCTGGCGCCGGACGAGTGGCATCATGGGTTCCGGATCGGACCGGGTTACTTCATGGAATGACATTGACCCGGCGGGCGAAAAGCCGTGCTACGGCAGGAACCATGTTGTCCAGACATTGTCCACGAGAGCATGAGCGATGCCCGAGGCCATGAGGCTGCGTGTTCTTCGATAGGCCGATCCGTAGAACCATCCGGCGATGCTTGCCAAAATGACGTAGCGCCAGTTTGGAAACGGAGCGTGCAGGACGTGGGTGAGACCAAACAGCAGCGATGCCACGGCCTGCGCGCCGTAGCGCGACCCCCAGCTTCCCTCGAGCAGGTTCTGAACCAGCCCCCGGAAGAACAGCTCTTCCGGCATTGCTATGAAGATGAAGATAGTAAGGAAACCGAACGCGAAGTCCCAAGGTCCGTTCCAGTCCGGATTCCATGCGATGAAGTGAAGCAGGAAGCCGAGCGGCAGGGCGATTGCGGCGAAGGCGGCGAAGTTCACGAGACCGTCCCGGAGGGTGGCCGCTGAGAGACGGAAGTCGTAGCCCACCTTTGTCGTACCGCGCCAGATGACGAAGGCCCACGCGCCGACGCTCACGACGTAGATCCGCGCCATGAAGTCGAGAGGCACGGGCGTATTCCAGATGCCGCCGATCATGCCGGAGAGGACCGGGGCGGCGATCCAGGGGAGGGCGACAAGGTCCATCCAGTCGAGGCGGCTGGGATCACGTACGTCGCGGAGAGAATACAAGGCCAGCGGTACGGCGGCGATGGCCAGGAGCTTGCCGAGGGAGATCCATTGGAAGTCGCCCGTGCCCCACGCGTAGACGAGGTAGGGAATGAGGAAGAGCGCCAGGCATGCCGTTGCCCGCGATGGTCCACGGGTGTCTGCTGCCAAGGTGGTTCGGGGCGCCTCGAAACCCGGGAGAAGGAACAAGCCCACGAGGAGGAGCAGGCACAGATAGATCGATGTGGCTTCCACCGGCCCCAGTGGATGGCGGTCGAGCTGCTCCATGAGGCTGATTCCGAAGAAGACAGCCAGCAGCAGCCACGTCACGAGCAGAGTGGCCCAGGGGCGGAGAGGCATTGCGGATTAGAGTATCGAATACACGAGGGTGCAATCGTTGCGAGTAGGGTAATGTCCTAATATCGTTCCCAAGGCGGTCGGGAGAATTCCGGCGCCATTTGACGGCCGAAGCGGAGCGGGGGGAGACCGTTTTCGAATGCGCCGATGTCCGGAGCTGAGCCGGTGAAGTCGTCGTTGAAGCCGGGGATGGGGACACCGGTGTCGATGGCCGGGTTCTTCACCTGGACGAGGGGGTCTGTGATGGAGATCTCACGGCCGTTGCGGGTATAGGTGACACGTCCCCACCGGATGCGGTTCACGGTGGGGGCGAGGAACCACTGGAGGCCATGGCTGGGCAGGAACATGGATTGAATGAGCCCTCCGCCGAGGTAGCCGCCGGTCAGGTCATTGTCAAAATCGTTGGGAGGCGCGCCGCGATCGCGGGGATAGGTGTCGCCGCGGGCGTAGAAGATGTTGTTCCGGCTGACGGCGTTGTGCAGTTCGTGGCTGCTGAAGACGTGGAGCGCGCCTCTTGGCTGCAGCGCCGTATTGTGATAGATGAAGCGGTGACCGAGTCCGGTGCTGACGCGCTCGCCATCGATCTCGAGGTAGTTCATTCCGGTCTTGATCATCATGCCGCCCGATGGGTCCCGGTGGGAGACGCGGCTCTGGCCGAAGACGTTGCGGAAGACGTAGAGCGGGCCCATGGCGGTGGCGGCAGTTGCGATGTGAACGAAGGTGTGGTGGAGGTAGTTGCTCCAGATCCGCACGTTGCAATTGGCGCCCTCGCTTTCGATGGCATCATCCCAGCAGTGTGAGACGATGTTGCCGTAGATATCGGAGTCGCGATTGGGACTTCCCTCAAAGCTGTAGTTGGCGGCGCCGCCAATGCCGTCATTGAAGCCGTGGTCCTCGGTGGAGCGGATGGTGTTGTAGCGGATGACGTTGCCGCCGCTTGAATCGCGGAGGGTGATGGCCTGAGGACCGGTCGGGTGGCCGGTTTCCCAGTCATTGGCGCCGCCGCGGGGGTGATCGATCAGGTTGCGCTGGATGACTAGATGTCCGGCGCCGCGCTCGGCGAAGACGGCGCTGTCGGAGCCGTGGAGGACACCCCAGACGCGCGCGCCGCCGATACGTCCCCAGCCGGTGATGTGGCAGTCCTCGATGACGACGTGCTGGACGCCTTCCCGAATGAGAATGGCGTGGGTGGCGGCGTTTTTCAACTCGAAACCCCGAAGGATGACGTAGCCGGCTTCCACCACGATGTTGTGGTCGGACAGGTTGAAGACGTCACTGACGAACTTTGTTCCCGGCGCCGGAGCGACCAGGCGCCAGCCGTCCGCGGTTCCGCCTTCGCGGATATGCAGCGTCTGTCCGGTGGCGTTCTCGGGCGGATGGGTGGTTTCTCCGACGGGGAATTGATCGCTTCGGGTCCGGGCCTGGAATTCCTCCTGCCGGCGGCCGGCCAAGAGCCGAATGTCGTAGAGAGTGTCCGGCGTGAGACCGACGAGCGAGCCGCGGTACTGCTGCTCGCGCTGGTCATAGACGAGCGGGTGAGCTTCCCGCCATTCGTCCGAGCGGGCGACCCGATAGTGCAGTTGGCAGGGCTCCTCGACGAGGGGATGGTCATAGTAGACGCCGAGAGACTCGAAGGTCGGCACAGCCCAGGCGGGCGGGCCGGCGGCGAAGGCCGGTGCTTTGGCAAGGACGAGCATCGACCAGGCGAGCATCAGAAGGCGACGTCTTCCCGGCAGCGAGCAGCGGGGGGCTTCGGGCCTTGCTGTTCGCTTCAGTCCAGAGGGTCGCGGATTCCGATTGCCCGTATGCCGTTTCGGTTCAGAACTGCTGCGTGTCAAGGTTGCGATACGCATCATTAACCGAGTGTACTGAAGCCGGGGGTGAGGACAATTCAATAGGAACCACCGCCCGCCGCGTCGGCATCCAGCAGGCCCATTGCTTTCATCCATTGCTCGCAGAGCCGCGGCCAACGTGACACGGGATCGCTGGAGGGGCGAAGCCCGTAGCCGTGGCCTCCCCTAGTGAAGATGTGCAGTTCAGCGGGTACGCCGGCCTGGTGGAGAGCGACGAGAAAGACGGCGGCCTGCATGCCGCGCTGGGCGTCGTCGAGAGTTACCGCGATGAAGGTGGGCGGAGTGTTCTTCGTTACTTTCACCTCCGGGTTCAGCATTGTTGGCCGATCCTTGTCGCCGAGGTAGGCGGGGTAGATGGGGATGAGGAAGTCCGGGCGGGGGCTGAGGTTGTCGGCGGCGTCGACGCGTTGATAGGTCTGCTCTTGGAACGATGTCCCGGTCATGACGGTGA
>CAYLSS010000619.1:0-3773 GCA_964385765.1 uncultured Solibacteraceae bacterium | reverse complement strand
TCGGCGATGTCGTCATCATCGACATAGTCGAGGGCACCCCGCAAGGCAAGGGCCTCGACATGCTCCAGGCATGTCCGGTCGAGGGCTCGGACGTCAGAATCTCCGGCTCCAATGACTATGCCGACACTGCCGGCTCCGACATCATTGTCATGACCGCCGGCTTCCCGCGCAAGCCCGGCATGAGCCGCGACGATCTGCTCTGGAAAAATTACGAGATCGTCAATGACTGCATCACCCAGGCCGCCCGCCAGTCGCCCGACGCCTTCATTATCGTCGTCACCAACCCGCTCGACGCCATGTGCCATGTCGCCCTCAAGGCCTCCGGCTTCCCGAAAGAGCGTGTAATCGGCATGGCCGGTATCCTTGATTCGGCTCGCTTCCGCACCTTCCTCGCCGACGCCATCGATGTGTCGGTCGAAAATGTCGTCGCGTGCGTGCTTGGCGGTCACGGTGACACCATGGTTCCACTGGTTCGCTACTCGAGCGTAGCCGGCATCCCCATCACCGATCTGCTCGACGCCGAAACCATCGACAAGATTGTCGACCGCACACGCAAGGGCGGCGGCGAGATCGTCAAGTATCTGAAAACAGGCAGCGCCTATTATGCTCCCTCCGCGGCGGCCGTCGAGATGGCCGAGTCCATTCTCAAAGACAAAAAGAAGGTTCTGCCCTGCGCCGCTTTGCTCGAAGGCGAGTACGGCATCAACGGCCTCTACGTCGGTGTCCCCGTCAAGCTGGGCGCCAAAGGCGTCGAAAAGATCTTCGAACTCGCGCTTACCGATGACGAACAGGCTGCCTTGAAAAACTCGGCCGACGCCGTCCAGGAACTGGTCGATGTCATAAAGCCGAAACTGGAAGCGTGACGAAACCCTCTCTGCTCCGCTACCCCGGGCTGGCTTCGACCTTGTCCGTCCCCGGGGTAGCCCCTAGTTTTCCGCTGGCCCGGTAACACGGCTGCACCTCCGGTCGTCGTTGCTATATTGAGGCTATCGGTTCGACCCGGTCAGTGGGACTCTGCCCGCCCGGCATCACAACCCAGGAGACAATGTGCTCAAGAAGCTACTATCCCTCGCGATTAGCGCGATGCTTGTCCTTCCCATGGCCGGACAGGGGCCTTCCCGCACTGAACGCGGCGTTGCGGACTTCTCCCCGCTGGCCCACTGGGCCAGGCTGGGTACGCCTCAAGCCGTTGAACCGGGCCAGCCGGCGCCGCGGGAGCCCGAACCCACACCCCCGCCAGGCAAGCTCACCATCGATGTTCTGGCCGGCGAGGGCGCCCGCAATGATGTGGTAACCGGAGAGGCTGCCGCGCCGCGCGTCATGGTCCTCGATGCCGAAGGCAATCCGGTCCCCGATGCCGAAGTCGTGTTCAGAACACCGATGCAAGGCACCAGCGCCATGTTCAACGGTTGGGTCCGCACCCAAACGGTCCTCACTGACCGGAGCGGCGTCGCGGCGGCCAGCGGATACACCGCCAATGACCAGCCCGGAACCTTCGAGATCCAGGTGCGGGCCCGCTCTGGCAACAATGTGGGCGAGGCCGTCATTTCGCAAACCAACGCCGAGTTGACGCCGCGGAAGATCGGCAAGAAGTGGATGGTCCTTGGCGTGGCCCTGGGCGCCGCCGCCGCGGGCATCATCATCGGCTCCGTGGTTGGCGGCGATGACCGTCCAGCGTCGAGACCCCCAGCCGGTGTCCCCTGATGTTCCGCTTGGGCCTCGGAGACTGACTCGCGCTGAAAACTTCAATCCCGTTGCATTGGAAGCCGGCCGGGACTCTCCCGTCCCGTGATGTCTTTGCCGGATGGGCGCACACCCCCATGCCCGTTTGACCGCGTACACTAACAGCATCGAAGGAGGACTATAGAATGCAAAGGCCAACTGCCTACTCGATACTGACCCTCACTCTCGTCGCCGCGGGCGGCTTTCTCGCCGGAACGCTGGCCGACCAGCAACTCCCGTCCGTCGCGGCGGCTCCGGCATTGTACCCGCCGGCCACCGTTGCGCCTCCCGACGACGGAAAGCTTCGGATCATTTTCTTTGGAGCCCATCCGGATGATTCGGAATACCGCGGCGCCGGCGTGGCGAAAATGTGGGCCGATCTCGGGCACCACGTCAAGCTCGTTTCCACCACCAACGGCGACATCGGTCACTGGAAGATCGCCGGCGGACCCCTGGCTCTGCGCCGCATCCGCGAGGTCATGGAAGTGGGCCGGCAACTCGGCACTACCACCCAGGTGCTCGACATCCACGACGGCGAGATCATGCCCACTCTCGAGAATCGCCGCATCATCTCCCGCTTGATCCGCGATTGGAGAGCCGACGTCGTCATCACGAACCGCCCGAATGACTATCACCCCGATCACCGCTACACCTCGATCCTGGTGCAGGACGCCGCCTACATGGTTACCGTCCCGTTCTTCACCCCAACGGTTCCGCCGCTTGAGAAGAATCCGATCTTCCTCTACACGGCCGATCGTTTCCAGCGTCCCAATCCTTTCCGCGCCGATCTCGCAGTGGGTATCGACGACGTGATGGAGGAGACACTCGACGCGCTCCTGGTCATGGAGTCCCAGATTCACGAAGGGGGCGCCAACGGCAACGCCGATCTGTACCCCGAAGGCGATGAAGCCGCGCGCGAACGCCGCCGGGCCGAAGTCCGCAAGCGTCTCGCACAGCGCTATGCCCGCGCCGCCGACCAGTTCCGCGATACCCTGGTTGACTACTACGGCAAAGAACGTGGCGCCAAGTTCAAGTATGCGCAGGCTTTCGAGATCTGCGAATACGGAACCCAGCCCACCAGAGAAGACCTCGAACGGATCTTCCCGTTCTTCGACTAGCGGATTGCACCGATTATCAACTTAACATTCCCTTTTCCGTCAGTTACCTGCCGGGAATCACGAACGTTTTCGCTCTGACAGAGGAGGCCCCGCGAGCACGCGCTTTAGCTAGTTTTAGCTGCCCGCCAGGTCCGATGGCATCAGAAAGCCATGCCTGCGAAGCGCTGGTGGAAGGCGGCTGCAGAGTGCTGCACCCGCTTGACAGCCCTATTGTTCTCCGGGCAACTGGACGATCAGCGTGGTCCCGCGCCCCGTCTCGGTTTGGAGTCGAATGGATCCTTTGTGCCTCTGTACTACGATATTGTGCGCCAGCGCCAAACCCTGCCCCGTCCCTTTGCCCACCTCCTTCGTAGTGAAGAAGGGATCGAAGATCTTGTGCCGGATCTCCTCGGGAATCCCCGGACCGTCGTCAGAGACGCGGATCTCGACGCCGCCCTCGACTGCACGCGTACGGATAACGATCCTGCCCTTGCGCTCCTCCCCTTCGCCGAGTGTCTCGGCAATGGCCTGCGCCGCATTGACGATCAAGTTGAGGACCACCTGGTTGATCTCACCAATCCGACACGGGACCGGAGGCAAATCGGGGTCCAGGTCCAGCTCGAGCTCGGCGACGTACTTCCATTCGTTCCGCGAGATGGTCGCGGTGCTTTGCACGGCCCGGTTCAGGTCCACCAGATTGCTCTCCTCCCGGTCAGGGTGCGAAAACTCCTTCATTGCCTGTACGATCTTCGCCACGCGTTGCACGCCTTCGCTTGCCTGCTCGATCGCCGCGGGCATCTCCTCCAGGAAAGAGAGGTCGGCGTCCTCTTCGGCCTTTTCGATCTCGGCAACCAGCGCCTCCGTCTCCCGCCCTTCCTTCACCGTCTGCACAAGCTTCCGGTATGCGCCGATCAGGCTCGACATGTCCCGGCAGGCGCCGTCGAGAAACTGAAC
>CAYLSS010000618.1:0-3781 GCA_964385765.1 uncultured Solibacteraceae bacterium | reverse complement strand
GCCGACCTCCAGAACATCGGATCCCGGTGGGGCGGCGCCATCACCGCCGCGCACTTTCTGAAGGAGTTCGCCGACCCGGTCCCCTGGGTCCACCTCGACATCGCCGGAACCGCCTGGCTCGACAAGGACAAGCCGTACATGGGCAAGGGGCCCACCGGCGTCGCCGCGCTCACCCTGGCCCGTCTGGCGCTTGACTGGTAGCCCCCTGCATCCTTCGGAAGCGCGGGCCGTGGCCCGGCGAACGCCCGAAAACCCACTCGCCGGCGCCGCTGTTTCTCTCGTTTCTATTCCAAACAGATGACATTCGTATTGTTTTCCTTGCCGCAACCGCTCCGGACTGAGAGAATAGAGTCTCCAAGGGATTCAATCGGAACTGGAAGTCATGGAGTTACGCGTTCTTTCCTTCGTTCTCGCGGGCGGCAAGGGGACTCGCCTTTATCCTCTGACGAAGGAGCGCGCCAAACCCGCTGTGCCGTTCGGCGGCCGGTACCGGATTGTCGACTTCGTGCTGAGCAACCTCATAAACTCGGCCATCTACTCGACCTACGTGCTCATTCAGTTCAAGAGCCAGTCATTGCTCCAGCATCTTCGGGACGGATGGGAGGCGAGCGGAATGCTGAAGTCGCACTTCATCATTCCGGTTCCCGCCCAGATGCGGTCCCACGACGAGACCTGGTATCGCGGCACCGCCGACGCGATCTACCAGAATGTCAACCTGATCGAGCAGGCCGAGCCTCACGTGGTAGCCATCTTCGGCGCCGATCACATCTACCGGATGAACATCCGTGACATGATCGAGTTCCACGAGGAGAAGCGTGCCGACGTCACGGTGGCGGCGATCCCGGTGGACCGGGAAGAAGCGAGCCAGTTCGGCGTGATCGAGACTGCCCGAGACGGCCAGATCACCGGCTTTATCGAGAAGGATCCGAACGCGCCCACCATTCCCGGCAATCCCAGCAAGGTCTACGCCTCGATGGGCAATTACATCTTTTCCACGCCGGCCCTGCTCCAGGAACTCTACGACGACGCGGGGAACGAGAGCACGCATGACTTCGGCCGGGACATCCTGCCGAAAATGGTGGACCGGTCGCGCATTTACGCTTACAACTTCCAAACCAACCGAATTCCCGGTGACCCGCCGGACATGGAGCCCTACTGGCGGGATGTCGGCACGATCGATGCCTATTACGAAGCCAGCATGGATCTCCGTTCCATCTCTCCCCTGCTCAACCTCTACAATAAGCAGTGGCCGCTCTACACGGCCGGATATTCCGACGCCCCGGCCAAGTTCAGCTTTGACGAAGAAGGACGGCGCGGTACGGCGATCGATTCCGTGGTGGCCGGCGGAAGCATACTCGCTGGTGGAATGGTGCGGGATTCGGTGGTTGGCCGGGGCTGCCGCATCCATACCGGCGCCGTCGTGGAGAACTCGGTGCTGTTCGATAACGTCGATATCGGCCGCCACGCCAGGGTTTGCAACGCCATCCTCGAGAAAAACGTCATGATTCCGGAAAACGGCCGGGTCGGCTACGATCTCGAGAAGGATCGCAAGGACCACCACGTCACCGACAGCGGCATCATCGTTGTCGAAGGCTCCCGCTCTTCCGTCGAAGTCGCCACGCTCCAGATCTGACACTCGCCAGACAAGTCAAGAAAGACCGCCCTCATCCGATGAGTTTCTTGTATGCGCAGGCACACCGTCTGAGGGCTGAGGCTCCTGCGGCTATTACGAGGAGGAATTCATGAAGCTCAGTCTTCGAGCCAGGCTCATCACGATGGGGGTCGCCGTGGCGGTCGTGCCGCTGATGATCCTGCTTCCGGTTCTCTGGCATCAGAACGCGCGGATGACGACCATTGCGCGGACAGGTTTTCTGGAGTCGGCGGAAGCCAGCCTGGAGCATGTCGCGGAGTCCGCTTACGCGCTGTGCGAGAGCAGCGTGACCGAACTCGAGTACCTCTTGCGGACGGACTTGACGCTGGTGCGTCACGAAGCAACGAGCAAAGGGAAGCTACATTTGGGTTCGGATACCGTGCGGTGGGACGCCCGCAATCAGGTCAACGGCGAGACCACTTCGGTGGAATTGCCCCAGATGATGGTGGGGGATCAGTGGCTGGGGCAGGTCCGGGATCCGAACGCCCGTGTGCCCGTCGTCGACGTTGTGAATCGTTCCGGCGGCGCCGCGGCGACGGTCTTTCAGCGGATGAGTGATGCCGGCGATATGCTTCGCGTCGCCACGAGCGTCGTGGCCAACAACGGCGAACGCGCCATCGGAACCTACATCCCGGCGATCGATCCCGGCGGCTCCCGAAATGAGGTGATCAGCACGGTCATGCGCGGCGAAACCTTCCTGGGCCGGGCATTCGTGGTGGACAGTTGGTGTCTTACGGCCTACGAACCCTTGCTCGATAACGAGGGCGCGATAATTGGGATGCTGTATGCGGGAATTCCGGAGACGACCGCCGTTCAGGATCTGCATGACACGATCATGCGCACCGAGGTCGGTACGTCGGGATATGTTTTCGTTCTCCGGGGAAAGGGAGAAGAGCGCGGCCGCTACGTCGTCTCGAAGAATGGCGAGCGTGACGGGGAGAATCTGTGGGAGGCGAAAGACAGCAACGGCAATCCGATGATTCAGGAGATGATCCGCAAGGCGGTGGCCCTCGGGCCATCCGAAATCGGGACCCATCGCTACCCCTGGCTGAACCCGGGCGATCCGCAACCGGTCCACAAGGTCGCCTATCTCAAGTATTTCGAGCCCTTGGATTGGGTGATTGGAGCCAGCGATACGGAGGAGGAGTTCCTTGCCGCGGCGAACGAAGCCAGCGACATCTCGCGGCGGAGCATGTTCATTGTCCTGCTGCTGGCGCTCGGGGCCGCGGGACTCGCCTCCGCCCTAGGATGGCTGTTTGCGCGGCGGATCAGCAGTCAGGTGGAGCCCATCGCCAATGACCTGAAGACAGCGTCGGAGCAACTGAGCGCGGCCTCGGGTCAGGTTTCAACCGCGAGCAGTCAACTGGCCTCCGGAGCGAGCGAGAATGCGGCCTCCACTGAGGAGCTGAGCAGCTCTCTCGAACAGATGCTCGGCACCACGGAAAACAATACGCATAGTTCCCAGGAGGCAACGGCGCTTGCCGACCAGACGCGCCGGGCAGCCGAAACCGGGACATCCCGTGTGGAATCGATGAACAAGTCGATGACGGAAGTGAGCAAGGCTGCTGACGAGGTGGCGCAGATCATCAAGACTATCGATGAGATCGCTTTTCAGACCAACATCCTCGCACTCAACGCGGCCGTGGAGGCAGCTCGCGCCGGAGAGGCCGGGAAAGGTTTCGCCGTCGTCGCCGACGAGGTCCGCAGCCTTGCCCAGCGCTGCGCGACGGCCGCCCGCGACACCGCTGACCGGATCGATCTGTCCGTGTCATCGAGCAAAGAAGCCGCCGCCCACACCGAGGAAGTGACCACCGCTCTGGCCGAGATCCTGGGACGCGCCCAGAACCTGAGCCAGCTCATCGCCGGCATCTCGGCCGCCAACCAGGAGCACCAGAGCGGCATCGGCCATATCCGCCAGGCGGTGGGCCAGATGGAGGCGGTGACCCAGACGGCGGCCGCCAATGCCGAGGAGACTGCCGCCTCGGCCCAGGAAATGAATGCGCAGGCCGAATCTCTGCGTCAACTGTCGCAGGATCTGCACAGTGTACTAGACGGCAGGGCCTCGCTCAGGGGATAGTCGATCCGGGCGTTTCGGCCTCAGTGTTCGCTCTCGGTGTATACTTCTGTTGG
>CAYLSS010000617.1:2566-3784 GCA_964385765.1 uncultured Solibacteraceae bacterium | reverse complement strand
AAAACCAAATCTTTTCCAATAATATTCAACATATACTTTTGAAAAATATTTTACAACCTCGTAAGGATCTTTTAACTTTTCAATTAGTTCTTCAGAGCACCCATTTTGTTTTAAAAGTTTGATGGTGTATTTATCTTTTCTTTCAACTTTTTTTGCAAAACCTACTGAGGGAATACCTGAAGCATGAAAACCAGCAGGAAATAAAACGTCATATCCCTGCATTTTTTTATATCTGGAAATTACATCACAATAAGTAAAACCTCTCATATGCCCGACATGCAGATAACCGGCGTCGACAATTTCTCGACCGGCCAGGAACTGTTCATCAGCGCCGCCTTGTCCAATCCCAGGTTTCGGCTGCTCCGCACCGACATCCTCGATCTGAACGCTCTCCGCAAAGCCATGGAGGGCGCCGATTTCGTCTTTCACCTGGCGGCCAACGCCGACGTCAGGTTCGGAACGGAGCATCCTCGTCGCGACCTCGAGCAGAACGCCATCGCCACCTGGAACGTCCTCGAGGCCATGCGGCGGGAGGACGTCAAAGGGATCGGATTCGCGTCCACCGGCTCTATCTACGGGGAGCCGGACGTATTCCCCACCCCCGAAACCTGCCCCTTCCCGATACAGACCTCCCTTTATGGAGCCTCGAAGCTCGCCGCCGAGGCTTTCATTCAAGCTTACGCCGAGGGGTTCGGTATCCGCGGCTTCATCTTCCGCTTCGTATCGATTCTTGGCCCGCGCTACTCCCATGGCCACATCTTCGATTTCTACAAGCAGTTGCTCGATCATCCTGACCATCTGCGGGTGCTCGGTGACGGTCACCAGCGCAAGTCCTACTTGTATGTCCACGATTGCATCGACGCTATGCTCCTCGCCATCGAAAAGGCCACGGAGAAGATCAATATCTTCAATCTCGGCACCGATGAGTACTGCGAGGTCAGGGACTCCATCGGTTGGATCTCGGAAATCCTCGGCCTGCGGCCGGAACTGAGATTTACCGGCGGAACACGGGGCTGGATCGGCGATAGCCCGTTCATATTTCTCGATTGCTCACGGATTCGCTCAATTGGCTGGAAACCGAAGCTCACCATCAGGGAAGCCGTTGGCGAGACCTTACATTTCCTGCAGGGGAATCAGAAGTTGCTCGAGCAGCGATAATTCCGGCGATCGTGGACCCACGGCCCTGCCTATCGTTGGATCGCTGTGCGATAATTCCTC
>CAYLSS010000617.1:0-2556 GCA_964385765.1 uncultured Solibacteraceae bacterium | reverse complement strand
CTCAGTATGGTATCGGATTCGGTTTCTGACGTGGTTGCACCGCCGGTGCCGGCTCGCGACACTCTCTCCTGGAAGACGTTGCTATGGTTCGGTCTGTTAGTTGGTGTTCTCTATGCTCCCGTTGTCTATCCCATGGTTCGGGAGTGGACTACGCAGGACGAGATGAGCCATGGCTTCTTCGTCCCGGTCGTGGCCGGCTACATTGTCTGGGCGAAGCGCGAAGAACTGGTCCGCATCGGGGCGAAACCTAATTGGTGGGCTCTCGGCCTGGTTGTCTGGGGCTTCTTCCAGAGCCTCCTGGGCGTTCATGGCGCTGACTTCTTCGTGGCCAGGACCGGCTTTTATCTCGCCTTTGTCGGCGTAATCTGGACCGTCTACGGCACGCGCATGATTAAGGCCCTCCTGTTTCCCCTCTTCCTGTTGCTTTTCATGATTCGCATTCCGTTATTTATATATAGTCAGATTACTTTTCCTCTCCAACTATTAGCCAGTGATCTGGCGGCCGACGGGCTTGGTCTGCTGGGCTATCCTGTTCTGCGGGAGGGCAACGTGCTCGAACTGCCATCTCAGCGACTATCGGTCGTGGAGGCCTGCAGCGGCGTTAGGTCCATGCTCTCGCTGGCGTTCCTGTCATTGGTTTACGGATACTTTTTCGACCGAAGAAATTGGGTTAGAACAACGCTATTGGTCGCTACGGTTCCGATCGCGATTCTTGCTAATGCGTTTCGTGTTACTCTGACCGGTGTTCTCGGGGAGTACGACCGCGACCTCGCGCACGGCCTCTGGCATACGCTCGAGGGGTGGATCATTTTCGTGATTGCGCTGGCCTGCCTCTTCGTCCTTCATGGATTCATCGATAAGGTGACAACTGCAAGGGATGCTGCAAAATAGACAATTGTTCGGAATCCCGCTAGGCCCGGCAGGGCTCGCGGTGACTTTGGTGCTGCTTGGCCAGATCACATTCTTCTATGGGTGGTCGCGCACGGAGTATGTGCCGGAACACAAGCCGCTCAGTGAGTTTCCCCACCATGTCGGCGAGTGGCGCATGGCCCGCGAATCCGTTCTGGATGAAGAGATCCAGGCGGTGCTCAAGGCCGACGATACGCTGACCCGCATCTATGTGTCCGACAGCCACGGCCGGGAGGCAAACCTCTATATCGCCTACTTCGGATCTCAGCGGGCCGGCGTCACGCCTCACTCCCCCAAGGTGTGTCTCCCTGGTTCGGGATGGGTCCCGGAAGAGTCCTCGGTCGTTTCCATTTCAGTCGATCAGTCCGGAGAGTCAATCCCGGTGAATCGATACATCGTCAGCCGGGCCGACTACCGGCAACTGGTATTCTACTGGTATCAGTCCCCGAAGCGGGCTGTTGCCAATGAGTTTCGCGCCAAGCTGTATCTGACGCTGGATTCGCTGCGCTATAACCGCAGCGACACTTCGCTCGTAAGAGTGCTGGTCCCGGTCATCGATGGTGACGAGGAAGGCGCCGAGGCGGTTGCGATCGACTTCATCCAGGAATTCTATCGCGTTGTCCGAGACTATCTCCCTTCCTGAAATGTCCCGTTCACCGGGCGCGCCGGCTACCGGATTCTAACACCGGAGGATCGGATTTGAACTCCCTCCGCTTCACTCCTGATGGCCGGTTCTCCGCGCCCGGCCGATAAACGCGGCAGCGGTTCGGGCTTCCCGCGCTCGACGCCGGCAAGTCCGCTCGGCCCCGCCAGGGAATCCCAGGTACTACCCGCGCGAAACGAGCTCTCTTTCGGCGATTGGGGCATCTTCAAGGCTACGATGCGGACTGGCCAAGCTATACTATTCAATTGGTGCCAGGAGTCACTCACACCCTTGCGGCAAGGCACAGGCGACCTTGGCTTCGACGACTCCCGGTGGTGAAGGCAAGCATCAGCGACGTAGTTGTCCTGGGGCTCCTGGTCGGGATGACGATCCTCCTCCAGTACTGGAATTTCGCCTATATCGGTGAAATCGGTGATATGCCGGACGAAGCCGCCCACTTCGTTACCGGTGTCTTCATCCGCGATTACCTCACCTCGGGAGAATGGTTTCATCCGCTGGAATTCGCCCAACAGTACTACATCCACTACCCCAAAATCGCCTTGGGAAACTGGCCGCCGATGTTTTACCTGGTGCAGGCGATCTGGGCCATCGTAATCTCCGATTCGCGCACTTCGATATATGTCCTGATGGCGCTTATCAGTGGCCTCCTTGCCTTCGTAGTCTACCGTTGCTGCCGGCCCGAGGTCGGTCTCCTCGCGGGGGTAGGTTTGGCCGGCCTCCACATTGCGCATCCTGCGGTCGAGCACATAACTCTCCGTATCATGGCGGACAACCTTACGGGCCTGCTGTCTCTAATGGCGGGCCTCCTCTTCGTCCACTACCTCCACCGGCCTTCGATGATCCGCGGACTCTTTTGGGCCGGCGCTGCGACGGCCGCATTGATGACCAAGGGAGATGCTGTCTCTCTTGTCTTGATACTCCCGGCAACCATCCTGCTGACTCGGCGTTGGGAAGTGCTTCGGGCCTGGCACCTCTGGATTCCT
>CAYLSS010000616.1:513-3813 GCA_964385765.1 uncultured Solibacteraceae bacterium | reverse complement strand
GCGGCGATTTCGGGCCGGGTAAACATGTTGGCCTTCATCCAATGGCAGTTGGTGCAGCATAACCGGTGAAGTTCACAAAGACCAGCTTCCCTTCGGCCCGGGCCTGATCCAGCGCGGCCTGGTAATCGTTCTTGATCCAGTTGACTGTTCCCGCGCCCCCTGTCGAAGCAATGGACCGCGCGGGATCCGGCGCCGGAACGTAAGCGTCAAGTTCGCCGAGCCGGCCTCCGAACATCCCCGGCAGGAGGCTCACGGCAAAGACCAGGAACGCGATCCCGGCCAGCAGGCGGCCGATCCCGATCTTCGCATCGGGGTCCACTCCCTCCATCCGGAGAAGACCCAGGAGATAGAGTCCGGGCATGGCGAACAGAACCACCCAGATAGCCAGGAACAACTGGCGCGACAACAGCCCCCACTGCATCACTTGGTCAATGTTGCTCAGGTACTTGAACATCGCCGCGAGAATCACGAAACCGAGCACGACTTTCACCCGTGACATCCACCCTCCGGCCCGGGGCATGCGCTGCAGATACGACGGGAAAAGCGCCAGGAAGAAGAATGGGAGAGCGAGCCCGCTCGCGAAGGTCACCATCCCAAGCAGCGGCCGTGCGCCGCCGCTCTGAATCGAGGCGGCGAGCAACGTACCGACAAACGGCCCCACGCAGGCGAAGGCGGCCAGCGAGAACGTGAGGCCCATCACGAGGGTTCCGGCATACCCCCCGCGGCCAGAGGCGGCGTTGAGCCGTGTCAACAAGCTCGACGGCAGTGTGATTTCGAATGCGCCAAGAAGACTCAGGCCGAAGATCAGGAAGATGCCGGCGATAAAGCCGTTGACCCATGGATTCGAACCGAGCTGCACCACTCCGAACGGACCAAGGATGGCCGTGGTCGCAAAACCCAGAGACGAGAAAAGCACCACGATGCCGAGGCAGAACACCAGCGCCTGCGTGATCGATTGCCCGCGGGTCACGTTTTCCTGCTGGAGGAAGTGCGACATCGTGATCGGGATCATCGGAAAAACGCAGGGAGTAAAGATCGCCGCCAACCCGAAGCCGAAAGCAACCAGGAGAAACCGAAAAAGCCCCTCGTCGCCGGCCGGGGATACGGGAGCCACCGGCGCCGCGGCTTCCACTTCATCGCCCGCCTCCTCCGAGCCCGGGACCGGTTCCGGCGGAGCCTCGGTGGAGGCGCCCGGCGCGGCGGGAATTAAGCCTCCCGGAACCTCCGCTGCCTGCACGCCGGCCGCTGGGTCCACGTCGATGGTCGCCTCGGCGCTCTTCCGCCGCGGCGGCAGGCACTGGGTATCGGTGCACAGTTGATAACGGACGTTGGCCGTCAGCGTCGTCTCGCCGGGCGGGGCGTCCCCGGCCAGTTCGATCAGGTAGACGAAGGTCGTGGCGCCGTCGAAGGTCTCCGTGTCGATCTGGAAGTTGGGATCGAACTTCGTAACCGGCCTTTGCTGCCAGACCTCGTAATTCGCGACCGCCTCGCTGTCGGCCAGCTCTACCGTCGTCAGGATCGGTCCGCCGGGCGGCGTCGTCGGCGAGTACAGGTGCCACTCTTCCTCCAGCCGCACTGTCAGACGTCCCAGAACCTTCGACCCCGGAGCGGCGGCGGCCGGCTCGATGCTCAGCGACCACTTTGCCGGATCCAGACGCTGTCCAAACGCCGGCATCGCCATAAGCGCCAGCAGCAGCGCCACCAAGTGTGTCATCCCAAGCAAGTCAGTTCGCTTTGGCCGACATTTGCATCGCGGACCAGCGGCAGAGCTCGTCCTCGATCTGCGCATCCACTTGCGCCTTGGCATACTCGGCGGCGATTCGGATGGCGTTCTTGACCGCATTGACATTCGATGATCCATGGCAAATTATGCAGATGCCTTTGACACCCAGCAGCGGCGCTCCACCGGCCTCCGAATAATCGACGCGTTTGCGGAAATCCGAATACGCCGGCTTGGAGAGCAGATAGCCGATCTTCCTGATCGGCGTCGCCGACAGCGATTCGCGCAGCATCTCGCGAACCATGTCCACCAATCCTTCGCTTACCTTTAAGACGACGTTTCCCACGAATCCGTCGCAGATGATCACGTCGGCCGTACCGCGATACAGATCGCGGCCCTCCACGTTGCCGATGAAGTCGATGGGAAGCTCCTTGAGAAGTGGCGTGGCCGCGCGCGTCAGTTCGTTGCCCTTGTGTTCCTCTTCTCCAATCGACAGAATCCCGACCCGGGGACGGGCGCACTTGAGTATCACTCGTGAATAGACCTCGCCCATCACGGCGAACTGGACCAGCATCCGGGGTGTGCAGTCCACATTCGCGCCGACGTCCATCAGTACGACGAACCTCCCGGCCGCTGTGGGCATGGCCGAAGCCAGCGCCGGGCGATCGACCCCCGGAATCATCCCCTGCACCACCTTGGCGGTCGCCATCGCGGCTCCGGTGTTGCCCGCCGACACCACCCCCTGAGCCCGCCCGTTCCGCACCATCCGGGAAGCCACCCGCATCGAGCTGTCCTTTTTGTTGCGCATCGCCTTGGCCGCACTATCTTCCATGGTGATGCGCTCGCTTGCATGGACAATCTCGATCGGCAGCCGATCGGCGTTCTTGTGTTTGCCTAGTTCCTCGCGAAGGATCCCCTCCTGGCCAACAAGGGCCACCTTCACCTGGTACTGGCGTACCGCTTCAACAGCGCCCGACACTTCGGTATGGGGGGCGTTGTCACCTCCCATGGCGTCGACTGCAACTGTCACCATTACAATTGGGTCACCTTATCACGAGTCCAGTGCGAGTGGGTCAAAATGCAGGCGCCGCCGGGCCGCGCGGATCAGGTTTCCGGGACTTCGACTACTTCGCGTCCCTTGTATTTCCCGGTGTGAGGCGAGACGCGGTGGGGCAGTTTCGCCAGGCCGGTGTCTGGACACGTCGACTTCGGCGGCCGCTTCAGCCCGTCATGAGCGCGGCGAGTGGACGTTCTTCTTTTGCTGTGTCTGCGTTTAGGATTTGGCATTCTTATTTCCTTCTATTGAACGTGTGCGCTCAGCGTGAACCGCGAGAAATCACGCGGCCCACCTCACGACCGCATGCTGCGGAGCGCCTCCCAGCGGTCGTCGGCCAGCTCCTCCCGGCAGCCGCAATCCTCCAGGTTCAGATTGGCGCCGCATTGAGAACAGATTCCCCGGCAGTCTTCCTGGCAGATCCAGCGCATCGGCAGCCACAGGAGGATCTGCTCGCGAACTACCTCGGCCAGCTCCAGGCTCTCGCCTTCGTAGTAGCCAACCTCGGTTTCGTCTTCATCCAATG
>CAYLSS010000616.1:0-503 GCA_964385765.1 uncultured Solibacteraceae bacterium | reverse complement strand
ACTCTGGCTCCATCGACGCCGGCCGGTACTCCACCACAAAGTCGCGCGCGATCACCAGCCTGCTCATCTCCAGGCAACGGTCGCACTCGGCCTCCAGGACGATCTCCACCCATCCCGCAACGCGGATCTCCTCGATTCCCGGCAGCAGCTCAGCCTGCCCGCGGACCCGAAGATCACCTGCCTGACGTGTATTGGTGCCCCGGAGGTCGATCGCCCCCGGCGCGAAGCTGCGATCAAATTCCACCTTTCGCAGCTCCAGATCCCGTACACTCAATCGCAATGCACACCCCCGCCCAGAGATTGACGGTGTCAAGCCATTAGTATAGCGCGGAAGTATAGCGCGGACCACACCACCGCCGTCAGGATCAACCTGAAACAATTCCGTCACCCGCTGTTTCAGATCCCCGAAAGCCGCTCCGAATCACTATGCTATCCTAAGCATCAGAAAACCGTTTCACCGGAGCCGGTAGCTCAGTTGGTAGAGCAACGGCCTTTTAAGCCGA
>CAYLSS010000615.1:0-3819 GCA_964385765.1 uncultured Solibacteraceae bacterium | reverse complement strand
GGCTGACAGGCGAAGAAGCCGACATCGTCGCAACTCCAGTGTTTCAGCGATTGCGCGGAATTCGCCAATTGGCCTTTGCGAACCTCGTATACCCCGGCGCACTTCACACCCGGTTCGAGCATACGCTTGGCGTTTTCCACGTCACAAGTCTGATGACAGCCGTTTGCGGCCTTAACAATGAAAACGCCAGGATCGTTCGGCTGTCAGCACTGCTTCACGATCTGGGGCACGGCCCGTTTTCACACGTTTCAGAAGGCGCTCTCGAAATCTTCGCCGACCGGGACAAACTCAAGGGACGGTTCAATCCGAAGAAGCCAGAGAAGATTCACGAACTGGTTACGCAAGACCTTTTGCGGACGAACGATGACCTGATTAACGTACTCGGGAAGCGGACGCTTTCCCAGGTGGAGGCGCTGCTGGCGCAAGGTTACGACGAGCCGCTGTTCCGATCCATCGTTTCAGGTCCTCTGGACGCCGACAAACAGGACTATTTGCTCAGGGACAGCTACTTCTGCGGAGTTAAGTATGGCGTGTTCGATCTTCAGCAGCTTCATCGTGAGTTGGAGGTCGTGGTTGACCCCGCCGATGGACGCAAACTGCTGATGGTTTCTCCCGATGGCGTCCATGCACTTGAACAGTTCGTTCTTGCGAAATATTACATCACGGCACAAGTCTACAGCCATCGGGTACGGCTGGTGACCGATCAGATGGTGGTACGAGCCATCACGCTCGGGATCGAAGAAGACAAGATTGAACCGCTCTCTAGCCTATACCGCTACGACGCTGGAGCCGGATTCATTGAGAACTATATGAAATGGGACGACGGGCGGTTCCTGCTGGAGTTTGGCGACGAAAGGTATAGGGGTGGCTACTGTCACGATGTGGTTGAACGTCTACGGCAACGTCGCCTGTTGAAGAGCGTTTTCGACGACCGGGTGAGCCACCTTCCCGAAGTCTGCCGGGAGCTGGTCACGGCGATCTCCACGGCAGAGAACCGACACTTGCGGCGGGAACTCGAATCGAAGATTGCAGCAGCTCTTCAGGATGCCGGTGTGAACCTCGACTCCACGTTAAAGGACCCATCGAATCTGGTAATCGTTCACTCGTACAGTTTAAAATCGGCCCGAGCGCAATCCCGGAATGACGAGGGTTCGATCATGGTTCACACGACGCCGAATCCCACTCCGTTTGAAGAGGAATCTGACCTCTTCAAGTCCATTAACGAGAAGCTGAACGATCCCCACTTCTCTGTGTACGCCCCGGTGAGCTACGATAGTCCGGGTGAGCGCCGTGAGTTGATGGGCAAGATCAAGGAACCCATTTTGCGCTGCTTAGAAGGATTCACCAATGGCGATTGAACAGACGATTCGAGACGTAGTATTGCTGGCATACAAGGCGTTTGGCGGCATGGTCAAAGGCAAGACCATGCTCCAGAAGCGGGTCTACTTCCTGTCTGTCTTTCTGAACGCTGACCTCGGCTATGAAGCCCACTACTATGGGCCGTACTCGGAAGGCGTGGCGACCGCAAACCTTGAAATGAAATCGCTGGGGTACTTGTCCGAATCCGTCGCCGGGTGGGGCATAGACCAGCGAGGCTTCGAGTTGGCACGTTACGACTACAAGTTGACCGATGCAGGTGCAAGAACTGCCGACCGAAAGGCTGAGCTCAACCCCGAACTATGGAAGAGGATCGAGGAGGCAGCTAAGGTTGTCAACGAAGCGGGCAACCTCGACTACATGGAACTGTCCATCGCTGCGAAAGCGTACTACATCCTGACCCAGATGAACAGCAAGGCCACGTTGGAGGAGATAGCCAAAATGTTGCCGAAGTTCGGCTGGAAGGTCAGCAAGGGAGAACTTGAGAAAGCGACCGAGTTTCTTCAGAAGGCCAATCTGGTCACGAAGGCGTCGGCGGCGTAGTCCATTTCGGTCGCCGTCCCGAGAAGCAAAGCGCTCCATCACTGCTTGACTGAATGTCTCAGCGCCAAGAGGACAGCTTCCGCTCTTAGCACGGAGACATTGGCAATGGGCACGCCCCAATCGTCGCCCACATTGGTCATGATGTAGTCGGGCGTCACCAATCTCTTGACCTCGCTCTCGTCGTTTTCCTGGACGTTGAACGGAACGTCCATGCAAGAGCCGTTGACAAACCCAATTCCTGCCAACACTCGAAAGGTCATCAGGCTCAGTGTGGCACAGTTGGGCCGGAGGGTGCGTGAAACGGAGGTCCGAGCGGCTACGAATTCGTGGGCATCGTCTGGAATACCGGGGCCGGGGGGTTGTGACAGCGGCTGGCTCTGCTCGAAACCGAAACCGGGTTCAACCTCAGCTTTATCCTCTTGGCAAACAGTGAAGGTATCTGGTAGGACAATCCACTTGAACGGGCAGAGGTCGAGCGTTCTCAATTCGCTCAGGCGTTTCTTTCAGCGTTCGTTGATCGCTAACCATGGCCGTCCAACACCGGCATGCGGCGGACGGCGCTACGCCTCGCCGATAAGCTGCGGACGCCCTAGCCGGCCGTCAGCCTCATCGGCCCGTTGGGCGGGCGCCCGCCAACATCATCTCCGCGAGCTTGCGAGCGAGAGGGTCGACGGGCGCTATTCCGTCATCCCGGGCTTTCGCGTTGGCGAGGACAGCGATCGTGATCCGCTCGTCCGGGAAGTGGTACAGGTTGGCCGAGAAGCCGGTGATTCCCCCACCGTGAGTCACCATGCGGCGGCCGGCGAAGCGCGTGATGAACCAACCCAGACCATACCCGTCGGAATCCGTGTTGATCCTGACAGTGGCGGGACGATCGTCTGCAAGACTGGCTGGAGTCCAGGCGGCTTCCAGCTCCGGCGAGGAGAGGAACCGCCCCTCCTGAAGTCCCAGAGCGAACGCAGCGAGATCCGCCGCGGAGAGGGAGATGCCGCCAGAGCCAAATCCGCCGCTGACAAATAGTGTGGGCCGTGCTCTGCCATCCACGACCTCGTGCGGCCGAGCGCGCGCGGGATCCTCCGCGATCGGCGCTCGATAGCGCGCTGAATTCATCCCGAGCGGCAGGAAAATGCGGCGGCGAAACACTTGGTCCAAAGACTGGCCCTCCACGGCCTCTACGAGCCACCCAAGCACCGTGAACCCCGTGTTGCTGTATTCGAATCGCTCGCCCGGTAAGGCGCTTGGCTGGGATGCTTCGAGCCTCCTCCGGTATTCCGCGGCGTCGGGGTGGTCGTCGTTATCTCGCCGCAGGTCGCGGGCGATTCCGGACGTGTGCGTAAGCAACTCGCGAACCGTGATGTCACGGTAGACGGATGGCAGATCGTAGTACGTTCGGGCCGGGGCATCGAGGCGAATCCGTCCCTCCGCGGCGAGCATCTGCACTGTGGCTGCGGTGAACGGCTTGGTGATTGAGGCAATGTTAAACGGCGTCTGCGCTGTGACCGGCCGGCCGGACTCCACGTCCGCTATTCCGTAACCTCGGCTCACGAGCACTTCGCCGCCTGCGACGACCGCCACCGCCACGCCAGGGACTCCACGGGTCAGGGCCTCAGTGGCAACCAGGGAGGCCACGATGTTGGCAATCTCGCCACCCTGAAACGCCTCGGCAGCCGGCATCGGCTCCTGATTCCGCTCGGCTCGGCCGCGGTCAGCCTCGCAAGACGTAACACCTGCGGCAATGAAGATGACAACTAGCGTACGAAAAACTTTCATAGACGCCCCTTCCTCACGGTCGCAATCATTCGGTCCGTCTAACGCAAAGCTTAACCTGCCGGCTATTGAGAGGCAGCGAAAAAGCCGGTCAGGTTGAAGCGTTTGTTAGCCATTTCCGAAAAAAATCAA
>CAYLSS010000614.1:240-3822 GCA_964385765.1 uncultured Solibacteraceae bacterium | reverse complement strand
CGGTGGTCGTGGTATCATTATGAAGAAGGAACAAGAAGTAGTGGTCGAACGGGAGCGCGCCGTGGCGCGCTCCCGTCGAAGGTGAATGTGACTAGAATACGAACTTCAGAGCGAATTGAATCACTCGCGGGCTGCCCGCGGAGGTGATCCGACCGAAGTTCCCCGCCGAGACGTTCGTATTCGGGTTTCCAAGGTTGACGTTGTTGAACAGGTTGAAGAATTCGCTGCGGAACTGCAGCATGTAGCGTTCGGTGACCGGGATGTCCTTGAAGAGGCCAAACGTCACACCCCAGTTGCCCGGGCCCTGGACAATGTTGCGGCCCGCGTTGCCGAAGGTACCGATGTCGTTCACCTCGAAGGCCGCAGTGTTGAACCACTCGTCCAGCTTGGCGTCCTTCGAACGATCTCCGGTGATCTCCCAATCGCCCACGACGTTGGCGCGGTCGCGGTTGACGCCGCTCCTGGAGTTGTCCCGGCCGGAGGTAACGGTCAGATAGCGCCCCGCCTCAACGGTGATGATGCCGTTGTTCGACCAGCCGCCAAGTACATGGCGAATCACTGCCGGCTGGGAGGTCAGGCGTGGCAGGTTCCAGATGTAGGAGACGACGAAACGATGGGGCAGGTGGAAGTCGGAGAGCCCTCTTTCCGCCGCGATGTTGAAGGGGTTGGCGGGACGGGCGCCGTCCGAGGAAGCATCATCGATCAGCTTCGCCCAAGTGTAGTTGGCCAGCACGGTCAGATTGTTCGCCATCCGTTTGTTCAGGGTAAGCTGCATCGCATGGTAGACAGAGTTGCCCCGGGCGCTCTGGTCGGTAATCCGAGAGAACGTCGGGTGCAGGAGGCGCCGTTGATTGGTGTTGCCCTCGAGCCCGAAAATGGCCGGGTTCATCTCGTTGGACATGAACAAATGGTTGCCCTTGCTGCCGACGTATGCCGCAGTGAAGACGTAGCTCTGGGCGAATTGCCGCTGGATGTTGAAATTCCACTGCTGGATGATGGCATTGCGCATGTCGACATTCCACTGGGTGACCTCCATCGGCGTCACCCAGTTGTAGTTTTGGATCTCCTCGGGTGTTTGCGGTGGTGAGAAGGGGAACGGATTGCCGGTATCGGCGTATGGATTCTCGAGGCCGCCGGAGGGCCTGTCCACCGTCAGCTTCAGGGAGAAGGGCTGATTGGTCGAGATCTGATTGTGCGCCTGCTGGCGGATTTGAGAGTAGAAGACGCCATAGCCGCCGCGGACGCTCATCTTCCCATCGCCGAACGGATCGAAGGCGAAGCCAAAGCGCGGGGCGATGTTGCCAAAGCGATCCTCAACCAGGGCCCGCGGGACGCCCGGGTCGCCCGCGTAAAGCACTCCTTCGGGCGACGTGGGGAAGATCG
This sequence comes from uncultured Solibacteraceae bacterium, assembly GCA_964385765.1. Taxonomy (GTDB): domain Bacteria; phylum Acidobacteriota; class Terriglobia; order Bryobacterales; family Bryobacteraceae; genus CAWELS01. The sequence continues at coordinate 2,439 of CAYLSS010000614.1, read as the reverse complement.
TGGACTGCTGGCCGAGATGTATCTGGGAAAATTTGTTGGTCTTATCGATGAACGGGAGATAGGGTTCCCAGCGTACTCCGAGATTGAGTGTCAGCCGCGGGCTCACCTTCCAGTCATCCTGGGCGAACAATGCGATCTCCCAGGTGCGGGGAAGATTGCTGTCCTCGGCGATCTGGGCGAACTGGAAGGGCTTTCCGAGCAGGAAGTCGCCCTGCGCGTCGCCGGTGAACGTACCCCGGAAGCGGACGAAGGGATCGCCTCGGAAAAACTCCTGAAGATCGAGCAGCGAGCGCCGTACCTCTCCGCCGAATCGCACATAGTGCGCGCCCTTGTTCCAGGACATCGTGTTACTCACCTGGATGTTTTTGCGGAAGTGATTCAGCGGGAATCGCGTGAAGGCGCGCCAGTAGCCGTCGAGCCGCGTATCGTGCGCCGCCGGCGCATCGGCGGTCATTGTGCGGGTAAAGCCGGCGCCGAAGTCCATCCAGGTGCGGTCGCCGGGCGTAATGGAGTTCTGCACACGGTCGATATCGGCGAACGTGAAGGTCAACGAATTGAGCAATGACGGGCTGAAGACATGCGTGTCATTGGCCACGATGCTCCACTGCCGGTACTCGATGGAGGCCAGGAAGCCCGGAACATTCGAAACTGCCTGAGCGGTATCGTTGGCGGTGTAAAGCAGTCGGCCGTACATGCGATTGGAGTCGCTGATGTTGTAGTCGACCTTGCCGATCAACTGGTCGTCGTCAATCGACTGGCCGCTGGGGAAGGTGAAGAGGTTCTCACCGCGATTCGGCAGTGGGATGAAGGCTTCCTGGTAGTCGACAGCGGGCTGGCTGAGACGCGAGCTCGGGATCACGTTCCCAGGAAACGGGTCGCCGGTGGTGGGGTCCGAAATAGTCGTCCCGAACTCCGAGAAATCACCGGTGCGCATCGGGGCGGTGGGTACAACTGCTGTCTGTGCGCCTGGGGCGCTGCGCTCCCGAGTACCTTGATACGAACCGAAGAAGAAAAGCTTGTCCCGGACGACGGGCCCCCCGAAGGTGCCGCCGAACTGGTTGCGCTTGAACGGCGGAACGTCGTTGGCGAAGAAATTCCGGGCATTCAGTTCTTCGTTCCGCAGGAATTCGAACGCAGTCCCGTGGAACTCATTGGTGCCGGACTTGGTGATGGCGTTCATGATGGCGCCGGCGTTGCGCCCGCGCTCGGCGCTATAGGAGTTGGTCTGGATACTGAACTCCTTGAGGGCATCCGGGTTGGGGAAGGCGGCCGGAGTGTTGAAGTACGGATCATGATTGTCGCCGCCGTCCAGAGTGTAGTTGTTCGAGTTGGTGCGCGAACCGTTGATCGAGACGGACGGGTTTTGCGCCTGGCCCGCTGAAGCGCGCCGGCCCACGCCGGCCACCAGGTACTGGAGCTCGATGGCGTTCCGGCCGTTGAGCGGCAGCTCGACGATGCGGCGTTCGTCCACGACTTCCTTGATCGCGCCCTCGCGCGTCTCAACCTGGGCGACCGCTGCTTGAACAGTGATGCTTTCGGTCACCGCGCCGATCGTTAGCGAGAAATCGACCCGGCGGTTCTCGTCTACCTGGACCTGTATATCTTCCTGAATAGCAGTCTTGAAACCCGCGGATTCGACCGCAACGGCGTAAACACCGACCGGCAACTGCGATACGACATAATCCCCGGATTCATTGGTCGTAGCCTCCCGGGAGAGTCCGGTCAGCAGGTTGTTCACCGTGACCATCGCTCCCGGCACCACTGCGCCGCTCTCGTCGGTGACCGACCCGAAGATGGTGACTGAGCCCTGTGCGAGCAGCGAAGCGGGCAGAAGAATTGCGAGCAGGCTGAAGACAAGCCAGCTTTGAAGAGAAATTTTCATGCGAGACCTCCTGTGTGCAATGAGGGGCCGGGATGGGCGCCCTCCAGCCGAATGACGCGGAAGCCCGCCGTTTTACGACACGGCTACAACCATTTTTCTAACTGGTTGCGGATTGATCTTAGATACAGGGAGGCCGGAACCGGCGTCCGGATGGGCTAGAATACGTACTTCACCGCCACCTGGACCACCCGGGGTTCGCCGGCCGACCTGATTTGTCCGAAGCGCGCCGAACTGTGGTTCATGTTCGGGTTTCCCAGGTTTACCTTGTTGAGGGCATTGAAGAATTCGGCACGGAGCACGATCCGTTGATTTTCGCC
>CAYLSS010000614.1:0-230 GCA_964385765.1 uncultured Solibacteraceae bacterium | reverse complement strand
GCACATTTTTCACCTGGCCCAGGTGCATGTCCAGCGCCCCAGGACCCTCGACGATGTTCCGCCCCGACGTCCCGAATGTTCCCGGAGCGTTGGTTGCGAATGCCGAGGTATCGAAGTACTCGGCAATCACCGCCGAGCGCTCCCGTCGGCCAGGAAATTCTGGATTGCCAATAAGATCCGCCCGGTCCTGCTTGACCCCCGAACCGGAGTTGTCCTTGCCCGCAACCACG
>CAYLSS010000613.1:2714-3827 GCA_964385765.1 uncultured Solibacteraceae bacterium | reverse complement strand
TGAACGAGTGCTACTACAAGGATCAATCGAGCTGGGAAGCGGCAGGCCGTCCGGTGGAATGCGTCTTCGGCGATGACCAATATGAAATGGGGACGCGCTATCACGACATGGACTTCCGCCTGCCGCGCGGCGCCACCATCGAGCGCTTCTGGGACAACTCCCGGAAGGCTTTCTACGTTCCGGCTTCGAAACGATCTCAGCGCGAAGAGCCGTTCCGTCCGTCGGGCCGTTTCTATCGGGTCACTGAAACCATGCTCGACGGCAACTGGCCGAAGTACGACCCGAACTATCAATGGGCGAAACCTTATCTGGAGACTGTTCCCGCCGGCGAAGGCTATAACGAGCAGGTCACAGGCGGACGCACCATCGGACAGGCTTCAGGCCGCATCACCTATAAGCCGGCGCTCGACGACGCGGCGTTCCGCAATGTTCTCACCGCCGATTCGACGCTGGTGCAGTCCAACTCCGCGCCGTTTCTCCGGCCCGCGCAGATCGGAAACGGCGGCTCGGCGACGGTCGATTTCTACAGTCCCTACATTCTGGTCAATGGCGCCCTGGAAGGAGAACTTGCCGGCGCGCCCGGCGATGTCCGCATTGACATACGAACGCAGCGGCCGAAGCCTCGCACCGGCGAGCAGCCGGACGCATGGTCTGAGTGGCAGACCATCGTCGACGAACCGGGTATGTTCCGCGTCGAGCTCGGGCGGGGACGGTACAACGGCAACGACGTCAGCATCCACGGGCGCTACCGCTTCCAGGTTCGGGTGTCGGTCACGGCTGACACCAGCCGGACTGAACCCGCGGGACTGTCCGCGTTCCGCTTCGCCGCCGACTTCGAAAATGGGATCATGTCGATTCCGCAGATCTTTGCCGGCAGCAATACGATCCGGTTCAAGGTGAATGACCAGTCGGCCGTGCGATCTCCCATCACCGTCGCCTACCGCTACCGAACCGAGGAAGGGAAGCGGGAGCACAAGCAGGTGCTCCGGCCATCCGATTTTGAGAACGGAGAGGCTGTTTATCAGATAGAGGCTCCGGGCCTTGTGCGGTGCGATTCGCTGGCGATCACCTATTAGGTGGAACAGGATTTGAATGCTATGAGATCGACTCGCC
>CAYLSS010000613.1:0-2704 GCA_964385765.1 uncultured Solibacteraceae bacterium | reverse complement strand
TTTGCCGGCAGCGGCTCAATCCCAACGAAACATCCATCCCGAACACCCGCGCCTCTTCTTTCGCCGCGAAGCCTGGGAACCGCATGGTCTCACGGTGGAGGAGGTTCGCGGCCGCGGCCGGCGCTTCGCCGAGACGCTCACTGGATGGGACCGGCCCGATTGCGAAGCCGCACCGAATCTCGCTTTGCGCTATGTCATCACCGGGGATGAAGCCGCCGCCGAATCGGCCATCGAACAGATGAAGCTTGGCTGGGATCCCGCTCCCTGGACCACGACGCAGGGCGATCAGATTGAAGCGATTGCCACTGCCTACGACTGGCTCAGGGGCTGCTATCCAGGCTTCGCACCCGAGGACCGGTCGGCGATCGAGCAGCTTCTGGTCGACGGAGGCGGCCTCGCCATCCGCAATCTGTCGTCCGGGGCGAGCATCTACCACACGAGGATGTACGCGTGGGCCAACGCGATTCTGTTCAGCGGCCTGGCTCTTCACGGCGAGCGCGACGAGGCGCGTGAATTGGTCGAATTCGGCCGGCGCTACTGGGCAGAGCGGCTATTGCCGGCCCGGCGCCATCTCGGCGGCGCCTGGTTCAATGCTCTGTCCTACGGCAAGAAGTACACCTGTCGGAGTGTACTGAGCATGCTCACTGCCTGGCGCTCCGCTACTGGAGAGAACCTCTGGGCCAAGATCCGGGAGGAGCAAGGCGACTGGGCGCGCAACATGCTCTACTTCCTGATGTACACGCTCCGTCCGGACCATCAGTACGCCGGCTATGGCGACATGTTCAATAGCATGATCGGAAGCCACCAGGGTACGATGCGGCTTGCCGCGCAAGCGGCCAGCGAGACACGCGACCCGTTCATTCAGGGCTTCCTAGAGGAAATCCGCGAGCATTGGGATGGTCCGCAGTACGATCGGATGTCGAAGTGGTACCAGGTATTCGAGGATCCGTCCATCAAGGTCCGGCCGCGGTCTGAGCTGCCGCTGGCCCGCGTCTTCGCGCGAGAGTCGCTCGGCATGGTGATCATGCGGTCCGGCTGGGGCCCGGACGATACCTGGGTCCTCTTCAAATGCGGGGACTACGGCGACAATCACGGCCACTTCGATCAGGGTCACTTCGAGATCTACCGCAAGGGCGAGTTGGCGCAGGACCACTATTACGGTGCCAAGGCAACGAAGTATCACAACACGATCCTGGTGAGGGACCCAGACGATCCGAGCGACGCCGGCAACCAGCGCGACTTCTCGCGGCAGGTTCACGCAAGCGTCAAATCGTACCTTGCCGACAAGACGGTCGAAACCGGGAACATCCTCGAATATCGGGAGGACGGCGCTTCGGTCTACGTCCTTGGCGACCTGACGCCTGCCTATGAGCCGAGCAAAGTGGAGCGCTGCATCCGGCTGTTCGCTTTCCTCGACGGTCGTGACATTGTCGTATTCGATGTGGTCAGGACGGCGCACGAGCGTCTCGAACCCCGGTTCCAGGTCAACTATCCGAACGAGCCGCGAATCGAGGGGCGAAGCGCCTCGTGGGCGAATGGAGGCGGCCAGATGATTGTGCAGAGTGTGCTGCCCGAAGAAGGCCGGCTCGGGACCAACGCACCGCCCGGGCCGGGGCGCTCTTACCGCGAAAGCTTCAAGCGCTACTGGCCGGCGGGACAACTGGTTGTGAAGCCCGCCAATCGAGAGTCGCGGACAACGTTCTTCCTCCACGTCCTCTCGCCGGGCGATCCCGGAGACCGGGCGCCGGACGTGAGCCTGCGCGAAAGCGCGACAACATTCGAACTCACGGTGGCCGGCAGCGTTCTGCCGCTCGACAAGACCGGACGCAAGCTGCTTTTTTCGTAGTTCGGCCGATGCCGCGACTGAGGCAGATCCATCCCCGAACTAAGGCTGGTCGTTCGTGGAAGGAACTTCATCAGGCGGCAAATAGAAGTCGACCGTATTGGGCCTTTGCAGCTTGAACCGGCGGCGGATCTCGAGGTCCTGGGCCTCGCGGCTCTGGCGAAGGCGCTCGATGCGGTCGCGGCGCGCTTCGTTGTGCCGTTCGAGCTCGGCGTTCTGCTCTTGCAGCGCCTCGATCTGGGCGCGCTTCTGGATCAGAGCCTGGACACCTCGAGGGCCTGTCATCTCGACGAAGATGTAGACGCCGATCATGGCGGCCAGTACGGCCAAACCGACCTGCTTGATGAGAGCCTGCATAGCTTGTTACATTCCTTTATAAACTTGTTTGGACCAAACGTCTACAAGAAAGTACTGGCACAGCGCGCTTTCTCTCCGGTAGGATCAATTTCAACTGCCTTATGACTGACAAAACCGTTGTATTCAGCACATGTGATTCCGAAGACGAAGCGCGGCGGATCGCCCGCGAACTGGTCGAGCAGCGCCTGGCCGCTTGTGTGCAAATCGTACCGGGCGTCCGCAGCGTGTACCAGTGGAAGGGTCAGGTCGAGGAGGGCGCCGAGTTTCTTCTGCTGATGAAGACGCGGCGTGACCTCGTCGCGGAACTGGCGAGATCGGTGCGAAAAATGCACTCCTACGAAACACCGGAACTGGTGGCGGCGCCGGTGGTGGATGGGCTGGCGGACTATCTGGCGTGGATGGACCGCGAACTGGCCGAAAAAGCCGGACCGGACGGCTGACGCCTGCCGCCGCGGGAGCGGGATGAGCCAAATGAATCAGCGCAGCGGAAGCAGCAGGGCGGCG
>CAYLSS010000612.1:696-3829 GCA_964385765.1 uncultured Solibacteraceae bacterium | reverse complement strand
GCGCTACCCGCACCGAGTGACCGCCAGAAGACCCAGTATTACCTCCAGCGCTATATCGAACGGATGCCGTCGGCCGGAGAGGTGATGTTGTTCGATCGCAGTTGGTACAACCGCGCGGGCGTCGAGCGCGTCATGGGTTTCTGCAGTCTCGAACAGTATGACCGCTTCCTCGACAACGTAAGCGACTTCGAAAAGGGACTCGTCGACGACGGAATTATCCTTATTAAATACTGGCTTTCTGTTTCCAACGAAGAGCAGGAGCGGCGTTTCCAGTTGCGAATCGACGATCCACTCCGGCAATGGAAGTTGAGCCCCATGGATCTGGAATCCCGCCGGCGCTGGTACGAGTACTCCCGCGCTCGAGACATGATGTTCTCGGCCTCGGATTCGGACCATGCGCCGTGGTACATCATTCGGTCGAATGACAAGCGTCGGGCGCGGCTGAACTGCATCGCCCACTTCCTCACCCTGATCGACTACGACGAGGTCCCTCGCGAACCGATCATCCTTCCGGAACGCGACGAGACCCGCGCCTATGACGATGTCAGTCCGCTGCTTGGCCGCCGCCTCGTTCCCGAAAGGTACTGAGGCTTCCCGCCGGTTGGCTCTCACCTGTGTACGCGATATGCTATGGTCCGTGAACGGGATCGACCATTTCCACACCCGACGGCGCTTTCTGGCGGCCGGCGCCTTTGCGACCGCGATTCCCGGCCTCCTGGATGCAGCGGCTTCGACAAGCGAACAGCCCTGGCACCGGCGCGTCCTGCGTTGGGGGCAGACCAATATCAACGAGTTCGATCCGGAACGCTACGACCTGGACTGGTGGCGGCGGCACTGGAGGCGCACCGAAACGCAGGGTGTGGTCATTAACGCCGCCGGGATCGTGGCCTACTACCCGAGCCGATTCGAGCTGCAATATCGGGCCCAGTTCCTGAAAGGCCGCGACCTCTACGGTGAAGTCACCCGCGCCGCTCATGAAGACGGCCTGGTCGTCTTCGCGCGCATGGACTCCAACCGTGCGACCGAGGAGTTCTACCGCGCCCATCCCGACTGGTTCGCCGTCGACGCCGATGGCGAACCGTACCGCGCCGCCGACCGCTACATCACCTGTATCGACAGCCCCTACTACGACGAGTACCTGCCGGACGTCCTGCGCGAGGTCATCGAGTGGGAGCGGCCCGAAGGGTTCACGGACAACTCCTGGAGCGGTCTGAATCGCGACCAGATCTGCTATTGCCGCTATTCCCGCGACAGCTTCCGCGCCGCGACCGGCTTGGAGCTTCCGGTCAGGAAGGACTGGGATGACCCCGCTTACCGCCAATGGATCGAATGGAGCTATGCGCGCCGGGTGGCCGTCTGGGAGCTCAACAATCGTGTGACCCGGGCCGCGGGCGGCGAGGACTGTCTCTGGGTCGGGATGCTCGGCGGCGATTTCGTCAACCAGGGCCAGCGCTTCCGTGATGTCAAGGCGATCACCGAGCGCTCTGAGATGATCATGCTGGACGACCAGGGCCGCAGCGAATGGATCGGCTTCCACGAGAATGCCGAGATGGGCAAGCGGCTCCACGGGTTGCTCGGTTGGGACAAAACCATCCCGGAGAGCATGGCCACTTATCAGCGCGATCCTGTCTTCCGAAAGGCGGCGGCCACCAAACCCGAGTCGCGTATGTGGATGTGGTCGGGATTCGCCGGCGGCATCCAGCCATGGTGGCATCACGTCGGCGCATACCAGTGGGACCGGCGGCAGTTTCAGACGCCCATTCCGGTAAACCGTTGGCACGAGGCGAATGAGCGCTACCTGGTCAACCGGCGTCCGGTGGCGAGCGTGGGCGTCGTCTACTCCCAGCGCAATGCCGACTTCTACGGCCGCGACAACGCCCACGAACTGGTCGCCCATCCCTACTACGGTTTCATTCAGGCGCTGGTGCGGGCGCGAATCCCGTACCTGCCCGTCCACGCCGATCACATCGAGCGGGACAGCGCAGAACTGCCGGCGCTCATCCTGCCGAACCTCGCCACAATGAACGACTCGCAGCTCGAGGCGGTCCGCCGCTATGCCCGTTCCGGGGGCAGCCTGATCGCCACCGGTGAAACAAGCCTCTATGACCGCTGGGGCGACGCTCGGGACGACTTCGCGCTCTCCGGCGTCTTCGGCGTCCACGCTGTCGGGAAGCGGCACGGATCCCTCGGCTCGGCCGATAGCTGGTCGGGCGGCGACCACAGCTACCTCCGTCTCAGGCCGCCCATCGGCGGGGAAGTGTACGGTCCGAAGTCCGGCGAGGAGCCGGTTGTTTCCCGTCCCCGGCACAGCGTGCTGGCCGGTTTCGAGCAAACGGACATCGTTGGCTTCGGCGGGCTGTTGGTCGAGGTCCGCTCGGACCCCGGCGCCACTGTGCCGCTCACCCTCATCCCGGACTTTCCGGCCTACCCGCCGGAAACCTCCTGGATGCGCACGCCGCGCACCGATATCGCCGCCCTCGTTCTGGGCGAGGAATCCAATGGCGCCCGCCGCGCCTGGCTGGCCGCCGATCTCGACCGCCGCTTTTCACGCGACAACCTTCCCGACCACGGCCGCCTCCTGGCCAACCTCGTCCGCTGGGTGGCGAAAGACTGGATCCCGCTTCGCGTCAAAGGCCGCGGTCTGATCGATTGCCATCTCTACCGGCAGGAAGACAGGTTGATCCTCCACCTGGTCAACGTGACGAGTGCCGGCACGTGGCGCACGCCTGTCCACGAACTGATCCCGGTCGGTCCGATCGAGGTTCAGGCGCGGGTTCCGCCGGAAGTGCGGGGAAGCGCCGCCCGCTGCCTGGTCTCGCGCGCCACGCTACCCGCCGCCCACCGCGACCATTGGACAACATTCAAGATCCCCCGCATCCTCGATCACGAAGTGGTTGTCATCGAATAGCCACCGGAGTGCTACATCCGCCATCACCGCGATACGATAATGACGTGAAAGCCCTCGTAAAATCCAAAGCCGAGCCGGGACTCTGGCTGGAAGACGTCCCCGAGCCAACGATCGGCATCAACGACGTCAAAATCCGCGTCCTCCGTACGTCCATCTGCGGGACTGACCTGCATATCTGGAAGTGGGACGACTGGGCCAGTAAAACCATTCCGGTCCCCATGGTTG
>CAYLSS010000612.1:0-686 GCA_964385765.1 uncultured Solibacteraceae bacterium | reverse complement strand
TTGTCGGCGAAATTATCGAAGTCGGTTCGAATGTCTCCGACTTCGAGCCCGGCTACATCGTCAGCGGCGAAGGCCACCTGGTTTGCGGCCGTTGCCGCAACTGCCTGGCCGGACGCCGGCACCTTTGCGCCGACACGCAAGGCATCGGCGTGAACCGGTCAGGCGCCTTTGCCGAGTACATCGTCCTTCCGGTGACGAATATCTGGCACCATGCCCCGTCGATCGATCTCGACATCGCCAGCATCTTCGATCCTTTCGGCAACGCCGTGCACACTGCGCTCTCCTTTCCCGTACTCGGCGAGGACGTGCTCATCACCGGCGCCGGCCCCATCGGTATCATGGCTGCCGCCATCGTCCGTTACTCCGGCGCCCGTTACGTCGTGATCACCGACGTCAACCCTTACCGGCTCGACCTGGCGCGCAATACAGTGAATGTGAGTCGCGCTCTCGACGTGCGGAGCGCCAAGATCGCCGACGTTCAAAAGGAGCTCGACATGAAAGAGGGCTTCGACGTCGGCCTCGAGATGTCCGGCAACGAGTCCGCTTTCCGCGACATGCTCGACAACATGTGCCACGGCGGCCGCATCGCGATGCTTGGCATTCCGGAAGGCGAGATGTCGATCGACTGGAACAAGGTCATCTTCAACATGCTGACCATCAAGGGCATCTACGGCCGCGAGATGTAC
>CAYLSS010000611.1:0-3830 GCA_964385765.1 uncultured Solibacteraceae bacterium | reverse complement strand
CCGGGCTGCGGCACGACGGCTTCGGGGCGATCCTCGGCGGAAAGCGCGTCGGCGCACGCCGCCCCCACGATGCCCGCCCCGATGACGACGGCGTCGGCGGCGCGGCTCATTTGCGGATGCCCATGCGGAACGGATCGGCGGGGTCCAGGATAAGAGTGGCCTCGGAGTTCACGTAGGCGGCGCCTCTTATGCCCGGCAACACCTTCTCTCCCGTGACGCTGAGCACCGTGCCCTCGAACAGGCTGCCGACGATGCTCTCCTGCCGCCACGTCTGTCCGGCGCGCAGCTCGCCGTCGGAAACCAGGCAGGCGAGCTTGGCGCTGGTGCCGGTACCGCAGGCCGAGCGGTCATAGGCGCCGCCGGGACACAGCACGAAGTTCTTGCTGTCGGCGTCGGTCCGGTCCGGCGGGCCGAATAGCTCGATGTGGTCGATCTCGGCGCCGTTGTCGCCGGTGATCCCGTTGCGCTCGAGGGCGCGGCGGATCCGCCAGGTGAAGTCGGTGAGCTGCTCCACATTGGCCAGAACAAGCTCCCGGCCGTGGTCGCTCACCAGGAAGAACCAGTTGCCGCCCCAGGCCACGTCGCCGTACAGGGGGCCGTGGCCCTCCACCTCCACCTGCACCCGGCTGGCGGTACGGTAGCTGGGCACATTATTTACGGTGACGGAGCGGTCTTCATGAAGGAGCGCCTCCACCGTCCCGGCCGGCGTCTCGATGCGGTGAAGGCCTATCCCGATGCGGCCCATGTAGTGCAGCGTGGCCACCAGCCCGATGGTCCCGTGACCGCACATGCCCAGGTAGCCGACGTTGTTGAAGAAGATGGCGCCGCCGATGCATTCCGGGTCCACCGGCTCGCACAGCAGGGCTCCCACCACCACGTCCGAGCCGCGCGGCTCGTTCACCACGGCGGAGCGAAATTTGTCGTGACGGCTCCGAAAGACGGCCAGCCGCTCCGCCATCGTCCCCGCGCCCAGGTCCGGGGCCCCGTTGATGACAGTACGGGTGGGCTCCCCGCCCGTGTGCGAGTCGATCACCTGGACGCGCTGCACGCCGGAACTCATGGAGCGACGGCTGCCGAGATGGAGGGACGGGACCGGATGGCGCTCCGGATGATTTGAAGGATCTTCTCCCGCTCGTCGCCAGTCAGGGGCAGCCGCGGTGCCCGGACCATCTCCGAGCCCAGCCCCACTTCGGCCATGGCCAGCTTGATGTACTGCACCAGCTTCGGCATGGTGTCCAGGTGGAGCAGGGGCGTAAACCAGCGGTAGATCTTGCGCGCCTCGTCCCATTCGCCCGCCGCCGCCAAGTCCCATAACGCGCGGCTCTCCTCGGGAAACGCGTTCACCAGGCCTGAGACCCAGCCGTCGGCGCCGAGCGCGATGCTTTCGAGCGCCAAGTCGTCCACGCCGCCGAGCAACAGGTAGCGGTCGCCGGTGAGGCGTCTCAGATCCGTGATCCGGCGGGGATCCTCCGAAGACTCCTTGATGGCGACGATGTTGTCCACGTCGTGCAGTTCGCGGAACATCTCCGGCGTGATGTCGGTGCCGTAGGCAACCGGGTTGTTGTAGCACATGACAGGCAACTCGCTGGCGGCGGCCACGGAGCGAAAGTACGCCAGAGTCTCCCGGCCCTCCGTCCTGTAAACCATTGCCGGCAGCACCATCAGGCCATGGACGCCCACCTTTTCCGCATCGGACGAAAACCGGCGGGCGAGCGTTGTAGTGCACTCGGCGACGCCGGTCAGCAACGGCACCCTCCCGGCCGCCGTCTCCACGGCCATGCGCAGCACGTCGAGCTTCTCGTCATACTCGTGCGAGCAATTCTCGCCCACCGTGCCCAGCATGATCAGGCCGTCGACACCGGCCTCAATTAAAGTCTCCAGGTGCCGCGCCGTCGCCTCGAGGTCCAGCGACTGGTCGTCGCGGAACTGCGTCGTCGCCGCCGGCAAAATCCCTTTCCAGTTGACCTTCATTCTCTGCCTCTCATGTTACTCGTAGAATCTCCAGTTCGAGGTGTAATCCGGTGTCAGTTCCTGGTCCGTCATCGAAGCGCGCACCATGTCGATCGGGATGGGGCCCAGCCGCAGAATGCGGTCGTGAAACTCGCGATTCGACAGGCGACCGGATTCCACCAGTTCGCGGTGCAGGGCGCGGAACTGCAGCCCGCCCAACAGGTAGGCGCACTGGTAGAGCGGCGAGTAGTCACCGGTAAATGAGCGCCGCACCTCGGCGGCGGCGTTCTCCCGCTCGTGCCCGACGCGGTTGACCAGGTAGTCGATGCATTCCTCCGCCGACATCTCGCCCAAATGAAAACTCAGCGAGAAGACGATGCGCGCGCACCGGTGCATCCGCCAGAAGAGCATGCCGATGCGGTTTTCGGGCGACTGCGGGAAGTCTAGGTCCCACAGCAGCAGCTCCCACCACAAGGCCCAGCCTTCAATCCAGAACGGCGTGCGGAACACGCGCCGGTAAGGACGATAGCGCGCGGTCATGAACTGTTGAAGATGATGCCCCGGAATCAACTCATGGTGGACGGTGGCGCGAGAGAAATGGATGTTGTTGCCGCGCATGCTCATGAGCTTCTGCTCCTGCGTCATGCCGTCGGTGGGGAACGAAACGCTAATCACCTCGCCGCCGGTAAAGAACGGGTTGACTTTCTGCCGCTCCGGCGTCATCATCTGCATGCGCCAGGTCTCGGCGGCCAGCGGCGGCACCGTGATCAGTTCGTGTTCCTCGACGAACTCGATCGCCTCTTCGGCCTGCCGGCGGATCAACTCCGGCTGCTCGCCGGGCGCCACATGCAGCGTCTTCACGTGCTCCAGCGCCCGCATCCAGTCGTCGCCGTAGCCGAGCTCGCGCGAGGCCTTCCGCATCTCCCGCTCGCACCAGGCAAACTCCTTCTTGCCGATCTCGATCAGCTCCTCGGGCGTATAAGGGATCATCTCCGAGGCCAGCTCCACCAGCAGCGCGTCCCGTCCAATCGGGTCGCCCACCACGGTGTCCTCGTCGTCAGGCACCAGACCGAGCACCTCTTCCCGAAGATGTTTCGCATACTCTTCCAGCGAGTCGTCCAGCCGCTCGTATGGGACCTTGACCCACCAGGTGAACACAGGGTCGTAGCCGGAACGGAATTCATACCAGCTCTCCAGCGTTTCGCGCAGGCTCGCCAAGGCCTTCACGGCGCGATTCACTACCGGCTCGGGCGCCTCCGCAAACTGTTCCGACTCCTTCCGCAATTCGGCGACGTTCCGGTTCAGCTCGTCGAGCAGGGACGCGGCTTCGCTCGGCGGTGTCCATTCTTTTTTCCGCCGGCGTTCGTGAAGTTCCGCGATCTCCGCCGCGAACGGGATCAGGTCAGCCATCTCGGACGCCCGCCGCTCCAGTTGGTCAAGCTGCCGCTGCTCGTAGGCCAGAAGATTTCCCAGCAGGATGGCGTCGATCTGTCCGTCGCGGTCGAGCGCCTGGAAATCGAGCTGCGAGACCGCAGCCTGCCGGTCTGTATAGAAACGCCGCATTCGCGAACGCCGCTCAGCGGATAACTCCATATCGTAGAAGCGCGTGAGGCTGGCGTGGTCCTCGGAAAAGCGGTGGATGAGCTCGGCCAGAGGCTCGGCGGGATGCGCACCAGGGACGCTAAGACAGGAAACAACCAGCCAAATAAGAGGGCGGCAGATCATGGTCTTCAATCTATACTCTAGAGTCGGAAGTCCGGAACTGTCAACACGAGGGGCTGCTCCCCGATGTTGATGCTTATAGCAAGACTTGCCAGTAGACTGCATATCGCCTGTCAAACAGGTTGTTGAGCGGAACGAGCGTGACATCCTCTCTCTGG
>CAYLSS010000610.1:0-3830 GCA_964385765.1 uncultured Solibacteraceae bacterium | reverse complement strand
GTCAACGTCTCGAAGCTGGGCAACGCGCCGATCGGCACCGGCGGCTTCATCGACATCCACCAGCGGGCGCGCAAGGTTGTGTTTTGCGGGACGCTGGCCGTGCGGGCCAAACCGGAACTGACGGACGGCGGGCTCCGGTACACGGGGCTCGGAAAGCCGAAGCTGGTGGAGGATGTTCTGCAGGTAACGTTCTCGGCGAAATACGCGCTCGAGCAGCGGCAGGAGGTGCTCTACGTGACCGAGGCAGCCGTGTTTCGGCTGACCAGGCGCGGTGTCGAGCTGGCCGAGGTTGCCCCGGGGATCGACGTGGAGCGGGACCTGATTCCACAGATGGGATTCCGTCCCGCCGTCGCCGAGCCGCTGCGGACGATGCCGGCGGAGTTGTTCCGCGAACCTCTTCTCCCTCGGGCGCTGTTCAGTTACTACGCGGAGTCATGACTTACGAGAACTTAGTGGTTGATCTCACGGAGGGTATTGCGACGGTGACAATCGACCGTCCCAGGAAGCTGAATGCCCTGGACCGTCCGACGTTTCACTCACTGGACGCGTGCTTTCAGGAGTTGGCGGGGGACGACGGCGCCGGCGCGATCATCCTCACCGGCTCCGGCGACAGGGCGTTCGTCGTGGGGGCGGACATTTCGCACATTGCGGGTCTTGACGGCCTCGGAGGCAAGGCTTGGTCGGAACTCGGCCAAAGTGTCTTCAACCGGATCGAGGGTTCGCCCAAACCGGTGATCGCGGCGATCAACGGCTTCGCGCTGGGTGGTGGACTCGAACTCGCGATGGCCTGCCATCTGCGTGTCGCGGCGGACACGGCGACGCTCGGGCAGCCGGAGGTGAAGATCGGCTGGATACCGGGGAATGGAGGGTCACAGCGCTTGCCGCGCTTGATCGGGAAGGGAAGAGCGCTCGAGATGATGCTGACAGGCGAGCCGATTTCCGCCGCGACAGCGGAGCGCTGGGGTCTGGTGAACCGGGTGGTTCCGGCGGCGGCCGTCATGGGCGACGCCCGCGCGCTCGCGGCCGGAATCCTCGCCAACTCCCGTTCGGCGATCTCTCTTTGCCTGCAGGCGGTGAATCAAGGTCAGGACATGTCCTTCAGCGACGCCCTGGCCCTGGAGGCAGCGCTAAACGGTCTGGCGGCGTCAACGAAAGACTCTCGCGAAGGAACCGCCGCTTTCCTGGAAAAACGTCCGCCCCGCTTTTCCGCGTAGTTCCAACGGAGTGTGCCGGGACGGGATGCGGCAGCCGAAGCGGGCCATCTCAGGCCAGCTTGATGGCGGAACCGCGGACCGGCAGCGAGCGGACGCGGATGCCGCAAGCATCAGAGACGGCGTTGGCCACCGCGGGAGGGACGGCGATCATCGGTGTCTCGCCCGCGCCGACCGATTGGAGGTCGGGTCGATCGAGCAGGAGGCAGTCGATTGCCGGCACATCGCGGAAGCGGGGGACGCGGTAACGAGAGAAACGGTCCGTGCGGATCCGCCCGTTTTCGAACTCGATCTCCTCGGTCAACGTGGCGCCGAGGGTCATGATGATACATCCTTCGACCTGCGCCCGCAGGTTACGGGGATGCAGATTGAGCGCGGGTGGGGGCTGAAGTGGGGCCCCGTGCTGTGATACAACCTTCCTAACCATGAAAAGAGCCAGCTTCACGCGCCGGAGCTTTGTTGCGGCGGCGGCCGGCGCGCCCGCTCTCGTCGCGCAGCGAACCAAACGGCCGAATCTTATCTTCCTTCTCACCGACGATCAGCGTTGGGATGCGCTGGGGTGCATGGGCAACCGGATCATCCGCACGCCCAACGTCGACGAGCTCGGCCGGAACGGGGTCATCTTCACGAACAACTTCGTGACCACCTCGATCTGCATGACGTCCCGGGCCAGTTTCTTTAGCGGCCTCTATCTGCGATCGCACAAGATTAACGATTTTGGGACATCGTTCACCGAGGAGCAGTACTCCCGAATCTATCCGGTCGTGTTGCGACGGGCCGGCTATCGGACGGGTTTCGTCGGCAAGTGGGGAGTCGGCAACGAGATGCCTACCGACAGGTTCGACTACTTCGCCGGCTTCCCCGGGCAGGGTCATTACTTCCCGAAGCGTCCGGACACGGACCTGCATCTCACGGAGCTGATGGGAGACCAGTCCGAGGAATTCCTGCGCGGAAGCGGTCCCGAGCAGCCGTTCTGCCTGTCCGTCAGCTTCAAGGCGCCTCACGTCCAGGATCAGGATCCCCGGCAGTTCCTGCACTCGCCCGAGACGAAGGAGCTTTACGCGGATGTGGAAATCCCCGTCCCGCGGACGGCCGATGCCCGCTACATACAGATGCTGCCGGTGGAAGTCCAGCGTTCCGAGGCGCGCCGGCGGTGGGCGGTGCGATTTGGCACTCCAGAGTTGTATCAGGAGTCGGTCAAGTCTTACTACCGCCTGATTTCCGAGGTGGACACGGTGGTGGGAAGAATCCGCGAGCAACTACGCCGCATGCAGGCCGACGACAACACCGTTATCGTATACGCGGGCGACAATGGTTTCTACCTGGGAGAACATGGACTGGCGGGTAAGTGGTTCATGCACGAGGAGTCCATCCGCACGCCGCTGGTGGTGCATGATCCGCGCCTGCCGCGGTCGGCGCAGGGACAGCGGCGCTCGGAGATGGCGCTCAACATAGATGTGGCGCCGACGCTGCTTTCGATCGCGGGGGTGAGTCCGCCGCCGATGCAGGGCCGCGACCTGACGCCGCTGATAGGGGGCGAGACGCAGGCCTGGCGTCGAGAGTGGTTTTACGAACATCTTTTCGAGCACGAGTGGATTCCGCGGACCGAGGGCGTTCGAACGGAAAGCTGGAAGTACACCCGATACCTGGATACGAAGCCGGAATTCGAGGAGATTTTTGACTTGACGCGCGATCCGCTGGAGGAGCAGAACCTGGCGAGAACCATGGAGCATTCGGATCGTCTCGTGGAGCTCACCGAGCGGTGGAAGGCGTGGAGGTCGGGACTGGAGGCGTGGACGCCGGACTCGAAGTGGAGTGATCCAACTTAGGGAGCTAAGGTTGTGCCGGCGCTTCCGGGGTATCGCGGGCCACCAGCGGGACCGGGGCTGGAAGCAGGAGATGATCGCCGGCGGAGATTTCCAGCCGCCTGGCGCCCAGGTTCACCGTCATCCTTCCGCCGGCGACGTCCAGGCGGCTGGCGTTCAGCGTGTAGTCGCCGCGCATCCGCGGATGGAGGGCCGCGCTTCCAATGATCACCGATACCTGCCGTCCGCGCAGCCGGCGCGTGATCAGGAGCCGGACGGTTCCGCCGGTGATCTCGATGGATGGCTGCATCAGACTGTCATCGCGGAGCCGGACACTGCTGTGCGGCCCGACGTCCAGGAAGATACCGTCGGCGAGCACCAGGGTCGCGGCGCCGGTTCCAAGCGCCAGTTCCGCATGCAACGGTAGGATGGCGTACCGGCCGGGGGTGGTTTCCAGTGCCTGTCCATCGATTGCGACTTCACCTTGAAACGAGTAAATCAGACCGGCGCGCGCTGCCAGGGCGTCCTGAGCCGTCAGATACAACGGCATGATCAGCATTGCGGCGGCCAAGGTCAAGAGAATCATTGCCTCATTGTGAAGGCTTTTCCGCGGCGCTGGTAGGGAGAATGGTCGCATTACATGGCGGCGCTGGTACTACGGCGTTATGCCTGACTTTCCGGGAGGCAGATGAGCGGTGGGCTAATAACACCCGGCAATTACGACGCTCTGGACTAGAATGACTGCATGACCAATCGACGGAACTTCCTCCTGGCGACGGCCGGGTCACTTGCCGCGGCGCCGGCGGGCCGTGCG
>CAYLSS010000609.1:0-3837 GCA_964385765.1 uncultured Solibacteraceae bacterium | reverse complement strand
ACATACTTGCCGACCGCGTCCTCGAAGCCGAGCAGGTTCACCTTGGCCGTCTCACCTAGTACGCAGACCGGCGCCGAGGTGTTGTTGTCGTGTTCGTTGAAGAACCGCCCTTCGACGGTCTGCAATGAATTGATCTGCATGAACGCCGGCTCGACGCCAATCAGGAGGGGGAGCTCCTGCGATGTCTTGGGGAGGACGGATTGAGGCTTGAAGCGCTTTCGCGGAGTCGCGGCCTCGATCCCGGAGACGTTCTCCGTGATGGCTCGATAGTCCCGGAACGTCAGTCCCGGAGAGATAGCCCGGCGCGCCTGCAATTCGTTCCGATCGACCGCCTCGCGAGCCTCGATGATGATGTTGTTGACCCCAAGCAGATCAATGTAGCTCATCATTTCTTGCTGCGCGCCGGAGGTGATGGACAGCATCGCGACCACGGCGCCGACACCGAAGATCATGCCGAGCATGGTGAGCAGCGTCCGGAGCTTGTGCGCCATGAGGCTCGCCAGCCCCATGGCCAGTTCAGGAATGTAACTCGAGAAAATCGGCATCTATTGACCTCGTCCGCCCCCGAAGCTCTCGATCGGGTTGCCGTTGGGCGATCGTTCGGGCTGAGTTCCCCTCTCACCTGGCTTCGCATTGGGATCGGCCAGCGCGACAACCTCTCCAGGCTCGAGCCCTTCGGCAATGACCATGGTGGATTCGCTGCGCTTGAGTGGTTTGATCTCTCGCTCTTCGAAACGGTTCCTTTGCTGCACATACACAATGGAGTCTCCGCTCTTTTCGAAAACGGCTTGAACCGGGATGTGGATTGCGTCCGGTATGTTCTCGACCACGATTTCGACATCGGCCAGCAGACCCGGACGAAGCAGCACGTCCAGTTGGCTGTCCTCCTCGGGAGGAGCAGGCAGTTGCGCGGCCGCCATTTGCGCCGCGGTGAATCCGCCGGGGCCCGTGGGTCGGGCTGCCTGTTCTCCGCCGTTCCGGCCGCCGGCGAACGCCTCTCGCATGATCGGCCGCAGCTTCTGGAAAATGGCCCGCTTCTTGTCGTCTTCCACTTCTTCCCACTTCTTCCCGTCCAACTCCTTGTCGAGTATCTCCTGGGCTTTCTTCTTCTGCTCCTCGGGTAGTCGTGAAAGGATGCGGCTCGGATCGATGTTCGGCCGGCGGGCGCCTGCCTGGCGGCCGCCCTGCGCACCCGCGCCCGGCATTCCGCCCCCTGGCAATCCGCCGGGACCCACCCGGACCATGCCGCCCGGCGCGGCGCCGCCGCCGCCACCGCCGCCCATCATCATGGCCATCATCCCGATGTCACCGCCCCTGGAAGCGCCAGGCGCCCGTTGGCGGTTCTGTTCGGCGGTCTCCATGATGCGCTGGATCTGCTCCGGCGTCGCACCGAGCGTCTCAAGCAACTCCGGCATGTCGATCTCGAAAGTGACGTCGAACTTCTTCGCCGGGTCATTGGAATAGACATCGGCAGTTGCGGTGCCGCTGAGGGCTTTAATTTTCCCGTGCAGCTTCTGATTGGGCAGTGCATCCAGCCGGATGATCACATCCTGTCCCTCCGTAAGGTTCGCACGGTCGAGCTCGCCGACACGCGCTGCAACCTCCAACTCCGACAGATCGAGGATATCGGCCACCGGCATGCCCGGCCGCAGCTCGTCGCCCTCCCGGATGTCCGGCATTTGGGCGCCCGCAAAGAAGAAACGCGTGCGGGCCTGCCGGATCGCCACCAGGCCGTTCATCGGCGCCAGCAGCTTCACGTTATTCAAGCGCTGCTGCTCGCGCTGGAGCTCGAGTTCCGCCTTGCGAAACGTCTCGCGAAGAACATTCAACTCGGCCTCGGCCTGCGCGCGCCGAGACTGGATGTCGCTCTTCAGCTTCGTCAGCCGGCGTTCCGCTTCATCGAGGTTCAAGTTGTTCTTCCGCGCATCGATGGCTGAGAGCAGTTCGTTCCGCTGCACCTCGAGCTCGGCTCGCCGCACCGTATAGCGCGCCTTCAACAGCTCGACTTCATCCTGGTTGTCGCGAATGGCCAGTTCCGCTTCCGACTTCTTGATGCGCTCATTGATCTGGTCCAACTCGAGCTGTTTCTCCTCCAGCCGGGACAAAACCTCCGCATCGTCGAACTCGACAACCAGGTCGCCCTCCCTGGCGAACGCACCGAGCGGCGCCAGCCGAGTAACCTGCACGGTTCCCCTCAGATTGGGCGCGGTCAATGTCATCTGCCGGACGGCCTGCAACTCGCCGCGCGCGAAAGCCCGCACCACGACATCGCCGCGGCGCACAACCGTGGTGGCGACATCGCGCTGGCTCCGCGGCAACTGCCGGACAAAGGTGTAGCCTCCCCATCCCAGTGCCACGACCGCTGCGACGGCCAGAACCCGGAGTAGCATATTCTTCATCGCCGACCAAACTCCTTGCCAACTCTCTTATTGGGCGAAAAGCTGCCCATCGCGAGCCGACTCGCAACTTCTGTTTCCCGCTTCCGCCGGAGCATCGACGTCCGCCTCACAGACTCTTGGCCCGCTCCGCCGCCAGGGCGGGATCCTCAAGCGCGACCACGTCACCTTCCACGAGGCCGCCTTTAACGATCAGATCGTTGTCGTTCCGCCGGCCCACCTCGATCTTACGGATCTCGAAACCCTCACCCCGTTGAATGTACACGGCTGGCTCCCCTTCATGGAGGAAGCTCGCCCGCTCGGGAATCATGAGAACATCGGGCACGCTCTCGATAATGATCTCCGCCGTAGCGCTCATTCCGGGACGAAGCCGATCGTCCAGACCATCCAGAGTGGCGCGCGCCGGGAAGTTCTTCTCGCTCACTCCGCTACTGCGAAACTGCTGTTCGGCGATCGGGCTGATCCAATCCAGGGAAGCAGTGAACTCGCGGTCGGGAATCGCGTCGACGCGAATCCGCACCTTTTGCCCAAGCTCGATCCGCCCCCGCTCGACCTCCGCCAGGTTCAGGTCCATCCTCATCTCGGAGAGATCAGGAATCTCCGCGATCGCCGCACCGGTCCAGGCTGTGTCGCCTTCCTTGAACGGGGGCGGCTTCGATCCCCACGAGCCTGAGGCCCGGAAATTCGGAAGCACATTGACGATCCCGTCAATCGGAGCGCGAATCACCATCCTTCCGAGATATCCTCTCACTCGCTCCAGATCCCTGACCGTCTTGTCCTTCCTCTCTTGAAGCCGTTCCAGATCCGCTTCCTGGGCGACTTCGTGAGAGTTAACCACCGTGTTCACCAGTCCGAGCTCGCCTTCGGAAACGCCAACGTCAATGCGATACTTCTCGCCTTCAATCGCTGAAATGACCTCGGCCTTGCTGGCGTCCAGCTTGGCCCGCTCGAGGTTGAACTCGGCGATCATGAGGTTCATCTCATCCTGCTCGTTGGTGATCTTGTGAGACGCCTTCATTTGGACGATTTCACTCTCCACCGTCCGTACGTTGGTGGTCTCCTCGAGCAATTGCTGCTCGTTCTGGGCGGCGTCGAACTCGACTACCACGTCGCCGCGGCGAACCCGCTGGCCGTTGGAAGCAAGCCGCGTAATCGTCAGATCGGGTACCTGCGGCGCCGCGAGGACCTCGGAGTTCGTGCTGCGGATCTCGCCGCGAGTGCTGATGCTGATCACGAACTCTCCCTTGCGAGCCTGTGCGACAGGAACTTCGACCGTCGTGGTGCCCGTGTATTGGTACGCTACGTAGCTTCCGACCCCGATCGCCGCGATCAGGACCGCCCAAAGCGCGATGCGCCTCAACCGGGACTTTCTCGCCTGCCCGATTCTTCGCTTCGGTTTCTTGTCCATCGATATTCTCTCTCTGCCCTGTCCTGATAACGC
>CAYLSS010000608.1:1576-3854 GCA_964385765.1 uncultured Solibacteraceae bacterium | reverse complement strand
CAGCTCGGCCGCGCGTTCTCCTATGGCCGACGTCTGCTGGTCCACGCTGCTCAATGGCACGCGCAGTAGTTCCGCATAAGTGACATTCCCGCAGCCCACCACGGCGATATCCTCGGGTACCCGCAGTCCCGCTTCCAGGATCGCCTTCATGGCCCCCAGACCGGTGGGGTCGTTATAGCAGAAAACAGCGTCGGGCAGCGGCTTCAGGCGGAGCAGGCCTTGCATTGCCTCGTAGCCGCTGACATGTCCGGCATTATCGGCCGACTTCCCCATCACCACGTATCCGGCCGGCGCCGGCAGGTCGTGCTGGCGCAGCACCCGCCGGTATCCCTCGAGCCGCCCCATGGCGGTGCTCGTGTCGCCCCCGCGAATATGCGCAATACGGCGCCGTCCCACCTCCACCAGGTGCGTCGTGGCCATCGAGCCGATTCGCTCGTCGTCGACTCCGACGAAATGCGCCGGCATGCCGGGAAATTTGCGATCAATCAGGACATACGGAGTTCGCTGCGCCTCGATACGCCGGAAGCTCTCCGCCGTCCCTTGCGTCGATGCAATCAGAAGCGCGTCGACGCGGCGCGCCAGCAGACTGTCGATCTCCTGCTGCTCGATCGCCGGCTCTTCTTCCGACGACGCGATCACCACGCTATAGCCCCGCGCGCGCAGGATCTTCGCCAGCCCTTTCGCCACCTCGCCGAAGAACGGATGCACCAGGTCCGGTACAATCAGCCCCACCATGCAGGTCCGTCCGGTGACCAGCGCGCGGGCCGCCAGGTTCGGCTGGTAGTTGAGCTCGCGAATGCGTTCCAGCACGCGAGCCTTCGTCCGGGGGCTGATGTCGGAGTGGTTCCTCAACACCTTGGACACGGTCACCACGGAGACCCCGAGTTCGCGCGCTATGTCCTTCAGACGAACGGCCATCGGTGTGTTTCATTCTACTCGCGATTGCTCGTTGTCTCCAGAGGCGCGGGCAGGCGAAGGTCCCCGTCTTCGTTGCGGTCCCGGAAATACTGGCGAACATGGGCATGGAGTTCGGGCTTGTCGGAGTTCCACCGCCAGCAGCCCTGCGCGGTCAGGGCGATGTCGCTGGCCGGATCGAAGTCGAGGTCGCGAAGCTCGGTAACGTTGGTCGAGTATCTCCGATGCTCAGTCGCGCCGTGCCACAGGTGGAAGATGGGACCTTCGATGTAGCCAAGGCTGCCTTGAACAGTTTCTGAGAACGGGACCGCCCATTCGACATAGTGCTTGTAGCTCGCTTCGTTCATCTTCTCGCGGAGCAGCCCCGCGTCAACCGCACCGATGGCGGCGCAAAAGAGGGCCACGTCGCCGCTGGCCAGCACGCACGCGTCATAGAAGCCGTGGCGATCGAACACCTCCCGTCGTGCCGCCCAGGCGAGCCCCCACGCGGTCCCCCGCATCCGCGGATTCTTCGGCCACAGATCGGCGGTCGTGATTTCCCCCCGGCAGAAACGGGCGCCGAGCGAGATCCGGTCCGCAGGACGGCTCCACCCCGGTATCTCTTCCGGCAGCGATTCGGGAAGCAAATCAAAGCGTTCAGAGAACATGTGCAGCATCGCGTATCGCTGGAGAGCCTCCCGCGTCCGCCTCTCCCAGTCGTCAAAGCCGAACACGATGTCCGCGTCGATCCAGGCAATCTCCGAGCACTCCGCCGGCAGCGATCCGAGTGCTACGTTCAGCAGCCGTTCCTTCTGGAAAAGCACGTCCCCGTCATCAAGCTGAACCAGCACATCGGCGTCCCCCGGTCCGAGGGAAAAGCGGCCGCCGAACGAGAGCTCCACCGTTACGAGCGGCGCGTTCAGCCGTTCCCGAAAGACACGATAGTTATAAAGCCGCCGCTTCCAGCCGGCGGGATTGAAGTAGCAGGTGATCGCCCAAAGCATGTCGTCGAATGATCCCCAACCATTGTCCCCCACCGCGACCCCCGCCGCCTGCAGGTCCACTGCCGTACGAGCCCCTCCGGCGCAGATCCGTGTCACGACGCCTCGATGTCCGAACCCCGTCCCGCCCGCCTCGCCAAAACGCGGATCACCACCTCCCACTTATCCATCAACCTCTGTCAAATCAGAGACATCCACCCCACCCGACCCGCCGCGCGCGGCCTATCCTCCCCGACCGCGCGCGACAATCAACCCCGACGATGCCCGCGCAAACTCAAATCGACGCCCACCGCCACGGCCTCCGCACGCGTTGCAAAAAAACCTACACTGACCGTCCGCCCCGGCCCAGCAGTGTCCGGCAAAATCGCCCGCTGACCGCCAGA
>CAYLSS010000608.1:0-1476 GCA_964385765.1 uncultured Solibacteraceae bacterium | reverse complement strand
ACCGCCAGAGGAGCTATCTTGTTGACTGCAAAGCAACGGAACAGCCAGTCAGCAGCAACCGAAAAAACCTACACTGACCGTCCGCCCCGGCCCAGCAGTGTCCGGCCAAATCGCCCGCTGACCGCCAGAGGAGCTATCTTGTTGACTGCAAAGCAACGGAACAGCCAGTCAGCAGCAACCGAAAAAACCTACATTGACCGTCCGCCCCACATCGGCGGCACGCACCTCGTAAGGCGGGCGTCCACGCCCGCGCGAGACCTCCAGGTCGCGCAACTGGCCCATTCCCGCGGCGCGCCGCAGAAGGCCGACCTGGAGGCCGGCCGCCATCTTGGACATCCGTCCGAAACCCCCTATGCCAAAATGAATATTGTGACCGGCCACGACATACGCCAGAAATTTCTGGACTTCTTTGCCCAGCGGGGCCACCGCATCGTCGCCAGCTCCTCGCTGGTTCCCCTCAATGATCCGACGCTGCTGTTCGCCAACGCCGGGATGAATCAGTTCAAAGACGTTTTTCTCGGCCTGGAAAAACGAGACTACTCCCGCGCCACTTCCTCTCAGAAGTGCGTCCGCGCGGGCGGCAAGCACAATGACCTCGAAAATGTCGGTTACACCCGCCGCCACCACACCTTCTTCGAGATGCTGGGTAACTTCTCCTTCGGCGACTACTTCAAGGCCGAAGCCATCGAGTTCGCCTGGGAACTCGTCACCAAGGAATACGGCTTCCCCGAGGACCGCCTCTACGTAACCATCTTCCGCGAGGACGACGAGGCCGGCGATCTTTGGCGCAAGCTCACCGGCATCCCCGCCGACCGCATCTTCAAGTGCGACGAGAAAGATAACTTTTGGCAGATGGGCGAGACCGGACCCTGCGGCCCTTGCTCGGAGATCCACTTCGACCTTGGACCGGGTACCGGCGAGCCCGGCCACGAGCACGAGCAGTTCCCGTCCGACGCCGGCGGCCGCTACGTCGAAATCTGGAACCTCGTCTTCATGCAGTATGACCGTGACGCCGACGGCAAGCTGACGCCGCTCCCCCGGCCTTCGATTGACACCGGCATGGGACTCGAACGCGTCGCCGCCATTCTGCAGGGCAAGCTCTCGAACTATGATTCCGACCTGATTTTTCCGATCGTTAAGCGTGCCGGCGAGTTGCTCCACGTCGAGCCCGGCGCGGCGCCCGAAACCGACGCCGCCCTGCGGGTCGCCGCCGACCACGCCCGCGCCGCCGCCTTCCTTATCCACGACGGCATCGTCCCGGCCAATGACGGCCGCGGCTATGTACTGCGCAAAATCATGCGCCGCGCCATGCGCTTCGCTCGCCGCACCGGCATGGTTGATCCCTTCCTCTACCAGCTCACCGGCTTCGTCGCTGACCTGATGAAGCCCGCCTATCCCGAGCTGCTCGAAAGCGTACAGCGGGTGGCCCGCATCGTCAAGGAAGAGGAACACCGCTACGCCACGACATTTCAGGTG
>CAYLSS010000607.1:0-3862 GCA_964385765.1 uncultured Solibacteraceae bacterium | reverse complement strand
GCGTCTCATCGACGAAGTAGATATCATCGATTCCCTGCGCCGTGCCGGTCGGCTGCTCGCGCCAGCTTCGGCCCCCGTCGGTCGAATGCAGGACGGTGCCATCCCACCCCGCAATCCAGACTGATTCTCCAATGGAATAAATCGAAGTCAGGTTCTCCTCGATGGGTACCTCGACCGCACGCCAGAGACCGCCCCCGTCGTCGGTCGCCAGAACCATTCCGTCATCGCCGGCGATCAACCCGCGCTTTCCGTCAAGGAACCGGATAGCGCGGACAAGAGCTCTGGCCGGCAGA
The DNA here is from genome assembly GCA_964385765.1 of uncultured Solibacteraceae bacterium. Lineage (GTDB taxonomy): Bacteria > Acidobacteriota > Terriglobia > Bryobacterales > Bryobacteraceae > CAWELS01. The sequence goes on along the minus strand of CAYLSS010000607.1, from coordinate 3,569 downwards.
TCCTGCCGCATCCAATCGCCGCCCGGAGAATCCCTGGCCAACACCATCCCTTCCCCGCACAACAGCCACATCGTCCTCCCGGCAGCGGCCGCGTCCTGAATCGAGCATTCAGGTCCACTCTGGATTTCCGCACCTAAGGGTGAACCTGCCAAAAGGAGAGTAGCGAACAGAATTCTCACCATGAACACCTCCTGATAGCAAAGAATGCATAACAATCATGACCCGTATGTTGTTATTTCCGTTACATGTGGCGCCTGAGTCGAGACCGCGGCGCGGCTGCTACTGGCCGTTCCTCATGCTCACTGCCCGGACCGGCCAGGCAGGTCACACAGTTTGTCGGATCACCATCCGTTCTTGAAGATTTCTCTTTGCCTTTCACTCAGTTCCGATTCTAGGTCGCCGGTTCGAGATCCGCGCCGAATGACATTGGAAGTGGACCGGTCGCCGGCTCCAGAGCCCGGGCTTCAGTCGAGAAATTGGCTTTTGGAGCAAGAAATTGCCAAACGAACCCAATTTCGTGTAAACCATGTTTTTTCAATTATTTATAGATGTTCTTTGGGGTTCATCCGGGAATCAATCGACCCTCTACCCCCAGCTTGAACTTCCGCCCCCGCCATTGGATGGAATTCCCGAACAACGCGGCTGTCCAGCTCAGGAACGCCATCACATCCTGCAGGGGCAGCAGCCACCACCGGCGGCGGAAGAGCGGATCATTCAGCACCGGGACGGCGGTCGACCAGGCTGCTGCATACCGGAAAGCAACGGCCGCCAGGCTCAGCGGCCACCACCCCGGCGCGACCGCCACCAGAATGAGGGCGATCGGGATCGTGTAGGTGAAGATCTGCCCGAAATAACCGACCGGACGGGAGAAGCGCGTGCCGCGCTGCCACATAACCCGGTGCTTCACGTTCTTGATAAATGGCTGGCTGCCGATGCGATGCTCGATCACGTAGCCTGACAGCTCCGTCTCGTAGCCGGCCTCCGCCGTGTACTTGCCCAACAGGAAATCGTCGATGTAGGAGTCGCCGACGCGCGAGAACCAGCCGATCCTGGCGAGCGCTTCCTTGCGCATGACCATCGTCGGACCCACGCCGAACCGCATCCCCTCGAGCATCCTGGCCACCAGGATGCCGGGCATGAACTCGGTGTTCATTCCGAGCGCCTCGAGACCCGTCCAAAGGCTCGCGCCCGCCACGGCACGGTAAGGACAGGTGATGCAGCCGACCCGTTCGCCGGCGAACTCGGCTGCGAAGATCCGCAGCATGCCGGGCGTCACCCGGATGTCGCTGTCGCTCATCACCAGGATGTCGTTCGCTGCTTGCTTGGCCATGCTTTCCAGGCTGTAGTCCTTGGGATTCGCGTACGGTGACTCGCCGGTGATCAGCACCCGCGACGGGATCTCCGGAAATTCGGCGCGCACGCGTTCCACCACCGCGAGCGCCGGATCACCCGGTTCGTCGATCCCGAACAGGATTTCGAACTCCGGGTAGTCCTGCCGGAAGAAGCTCCGGAGATTGTCGTCCAGTCCCTCGTCGAGGCCGCGCAGCGGCTTGAGGATCGAGAAAGGGGGAAGTCCAGCGGGCGGAACGGGCTCCGGACGCCGTTCGGCCAGGTAGCGGCGCGCCGCTACCATTACCATGACGCAGTACACCAGCGACCCTGCCATGAGTGGCAGCAGTAGTACGAGCGGCGCGTACGCCATCGGTCTTACTCGGCGGGAGCCTTCGCTTCGACCAGCTTCCGCGCTTCCGCGAGGAACTCGGCCACCGTCTTAGCGCCCTGGTCGCCATGCTGGCGGTTCCGCACCGAGACCGTTCCGGCCTCCGCCTCGCGGTCGCCTACCACGAGCATGTACGGAACTTTTTGAAGCTGCGCCTCGCGGATCTTGAAGTTGACTTTCTCCTTGCGATCGTCCACCTCCGCCCGCAGCCCGGCGCTCTTGAGCTGTTCGGCGATCTGGCGGGCGTAGTCGAGCGTGCGATCCGTGATGGGAAGCACCACCGCCTGCACCGGCGCGAGCCACAACGGGAAAGCGCCCGCGTAATGCTCGGTGAGGATGCCGAAGAAGCGCTCCACCGAGCCGAACAGCGCCCGATGGACCATCAGCGGCTGGTGCGGTTTGCCGTCCTCGCCGATGTAGTCCATCTCGAAGCGCTTGGGCAGATTGAAGTCGAACTGGATGGTCGAAAGCTGCCAGGTGCGGCCGATCGCATCGACCAGCTTCATATCGATCTTCGGCCCGTAGAACGCCGCCTCTCCCGGAACGTGCCTCGCATCGAGGCCGATCCGCTGGCACGCCTTGTGCAAAGCGCTCTCGGCCAGTTCCCACTGCTCGGCGCTGCCGAGGAACTTGGCGCGGTTGTCAGGGTCCCACGTGGAAAGCTCGGCCGTGTAGTCGTCGAAGCCGAAGGTCTTCAGCGTTGCCAGGGCGAACTCGAGGCAGTCGACCACCTCGTCCTCGACCTGCTCCGGCGTGCAGAAGATGTGTGCGTCGTCCTGGGTGAAGCCGCGAACCCGCAGCAGGCCGTGCGTGACCCCGGAACGCTCGTGCCGGTAGACCGTCCCCAGCTCGCCCATCCGGATCGGCAGGTCTCGATAGCTCCGCATTCGGTCCTTGTAAATCAGGATGTGGAACGGGCAGTTCATCGGCTTGAGCTGGTACTCGGCGTCGTCCATCTCCATGCGCTTGTACATGTCGTCCATGTAGTACTCGTAGTGGCCGGACGTGCGCCACAGATCGGACCGGGCGATGTGTGGCGTATAGACAAGCGAGTAGCCGCGGGCCAGATACTCGTCGCGCATCCAGTCTTCCATGATCTTGCGGATCATGCCGCCGCGGGGATGGAAGAACGCCAGGCCCGGACCGCCCAATTCCTGAATGCTGAACAGGTCGAGTTCCTTGCCGAGCCGACGGTGGTCCCGCTTCTTCGCCTCCTCGAGCTGCCTCAGGTACGCCTCGAGATCCTTCTTGCTGAAAAAGGCGGTCCCGTAGATGCGCTGCATCTGCTGGTTTTTCTCGTCGCCTTTCCAGTAGGAGCCGGCGATGGAGAGCAGCTTGAAGGCCTTGATGCGCTTGGTGGAAGGAACGTGCGGGCCGCGGCAGAAGTCGATGAAATGGTCACCGAGAGTGTACTCGGAGAAGGTCCCGTCGGCGCGTTCGTCGATCAGCTCGCACTTCATGTCCTCGCCCATCTCCCTGTATTTCCGGAGTCCTTCGGACTTCTCGGTGAGTACGCGGCGATAGGGAAGATCGCGCTTCTGCAGCTCCCACATGCGCTCCTCGATTTTCTCGAGGTCCTCGGGAGTGAACTTCTCGTCGCGATAGAAATCGTAATAAAAGCCGTTCTCGATGGGCGGCCCGATGCCGAGTTTCGTCTCCGGATAAAGATCGAGCACGGCGGCGGCCAGCAGATGGGCGGTCGAGTGACGGTAGACTTCGAGCGCCTCGGGATCCCGCGAGGTAAGGATCTGCACCTCGGCGTCCGTTTCAATCGGACCGGTCAGGTCGCGCAATGCGCCGTTGACGCGCGCGACGACAGCGTCGTCAGCCAACCGCCGGCCGATTGACC
>CAYLSS010000606.1:1617-3864 GCA_964385765.1 uncultured Solibacteraceae bacterium | reverse complement strand
TGCCTGCCTTTCTCCCGCCTTGTATTCCGCACACCGGCGCCTCGTCCTCGACGGGCGCCGGCTCCCCCCGTGTTGTTCTCCGCCCTCTGCGCTATCATTGGCTTAGCAGGCTCGAATCCCACTATGCCTTCTGTCGGAGAGAGGCTCCGTCGCGCCCGCGAAGAACAGCATCTCGAGCTATCGGACCTCGCCAGCGAGATGCGAATCCATGCCCGGTACCTGGCCGCGATCGAAGCCGACAAACTCGACGAACTGCCCAGCAAGTTCTTTGCCCGGAGCTTTGTGCGCCAGTACGCCGGCCGCCTCGGCGTGCCCCAGGAGGAGTTGAAAGCCGAACTCGAACAGCAGGTCTCCGATCCTGTCTCTTCCGAACCACCCGTCCTGGAGCCGAAGACCATGGACTTTGGCGTTCCCCCGCTCGCGGATGTCGTCGAGGGAAAACGCCGTCCCCGCCGCAAGCTGCTCGGGGCGCTGGTGACCCTCGTGCTAGTGATCGGCGGCTGTGCGGCCATCTACTCACTCTGGCTGCAGACCCAGCAGCAGAGTGCGCCGCTCGCCAAGCTCGTCCAGGAGACGCCTCCGGCGGAGCCGCCCCCCGCACCGCCCGTCCCCTTATCCGATCAGGCCTCGGCCGAGCTGGCCTCGCCGGTTGCAGAAGCAGCTCCGGAACAGGCCGAAGCGGCTGTTCCCGAAACTCAGCGGCAGGATGGTCCCCTCGAATTCCAGCTAACAGCCGTTGATGAGGTCTGGGTGCGCGTCAAGACAGGCGATGAGACCATCTATTCTGGCATCCTGAACCCGGGCGACACGCGCCGGTTCAGCGGGCTCAGCCTGGCAACCCTGCGGGTCGGCAATGCCGCCGGGTTACGCGTGACGGTCGGCGGACGCGATCTCGGGCAGATCGGTGGGCCCGGACAGATCCGTATCTTGACCATCACTCCGGAGAAGACTGAAATCACTTTGCCGGAAAGACTCCGGCCATCGCTTCGGGATGACGATGCGCGTAACAATTCCGACGGCGCTCAATGAGCTTCCCGCCGCTTCCGCATACGCTCCAGGCGCCGTTCCCGCTCCAACTGCAGGAGTTCCCGCCGGCGCCGCTTCTTGATACTGTCGTCGATACGCCGCCAGAACTTGGCGAAATAGTCCGCCGCCGAGATCACCGAGAATAACACCACCCCCCACAGGCAGATCTCTGCCACCGGCTTCACGCCCGGCCAGGTGAGACTCACGAGGATGAGTGAGATCGCCAGCACCTGGGCAGCCATCTTCGTCTTTCCGAGTTCGCTGGCTTTGATCGTGAACCCTTCCGCGGCTGCTATGCTCCGCAGACCGGTGACCGCGAACTCCCGTCCGATGATGATGATGGCCATCCACGCCGGCACCCCGCCAATCTGGACCAGGCCAATGAGCGCCGCTGACACCAGCAGCTTGTCCGCGATCGGGTCCAGCAGCGTGCCCACCGTCGTGGTCTGATCCCACCGCCGCGCCAGGTAGCCGTCGAGCAGGTCCGTCAACGCGGCCGCCACGAAGATCACCAGGGTCAGGATCTCGTTTGTGACCTCGGTCTCGCCGATCATGAAGCTCATGCGCTCCCGCAAGAGTGCCGCTACGAGAAGTGGCACGAAGAAGATTCGTAGCAGAGTGAGCAGATTCGGCAGATTCATTCAGTGTCCCCAAATATATCGCACATGGAAATGTAACCGACCCGGTGGCGTGCCCAGGAATTTAGCCGGAATCGTCTCCATCCCCGTCCAGAAACCTGCTGAGCCGCCGCCGAACCGATTCCGGCGCCTCAGCCTCGACAATACAGTCCTCGCCGGCGTACTTTCGGTCCAGTATCCGGGCCCGCTCATGGAGCAAATGGATTTCGCCGCCCGCACCCGGCGGAAATCGAAAGCTGGACCGAACCACCGGGTCGACGGGCAGCATCCGGTCTACCGCCGCGAGGAGACGCTCGACACCTGCGCCGGACCGCGCCGAGACACTCACCGCTCGCGCGCACACCGCTTCCTCCCGCTCATCCGGACGCCGCATCCCGGCAAGCATCCGCCGCTCGAGCGCTTCGGTATCGGCGCCTTCGGGAAGCATATCGACTTTGTTCAGGACCAGGATCTGCGGGATCCCGGCGGCTTCAATCTCATCGAGTACTCGAAACACATGCGTGCTGTGCTCGGCCGCCGTTGGCGACGTGACGTCCACTATGTGAAGCAGCAGAGACGCCAGCCGCACCTCCTCGAGCGTCGC
>CAYLSS010000606.1:0-1607 GCA_964385765.1 uncultured Solibacteraceae bacterium | reverse complement strand
CAGGTTGCGAATGAATCCCACCGTATCGCTCAGCACTACCCGCCGCCGCGAGGGAAGCTGAGCCGCCCGCGTGGTTGGATCGAGCGTCGCGAACATGCGCGAATCCGCCGTCACCTCGGCTCCCGTGAGCCGGTTGAACAGCGTCGACTTGCCCGCATTCGTATAGCCCACCATGGCCACCGTGGCGAGCGGCACCCCCTGCCGTTGGGCTCGCTGCACCTGTCTCGAACGCCGTACCAGTGCCAGTTGGTCTCGTATCGTCTTGATCCGGCGCGAGATCCGTCGCCGGTCGGTTTCGAGCTGCGTCTCACCAGGACCTCGCGTCCCAATCCCGCCGCCCAACCGCGACATCGCGATGCCCCGGCCCATGAGGCGCGGAAGCATGTATTCGAGCTGCGCCAATTCCACCTGCAGTTGCCCTTCGCGGGTGCGCGCGCGCTTCGCAAAAATGTCGAGAATCAACTGCGTTCGGTCAATCACCTTGCGGTCAAACGCAGTTTCCAGGTTCCGCAATTGCGTCGGCGATAGGTCTTGGTCGAAGATTAAGACATCGACTTCCTCGGCGGTGGCGATTTGATTTAATTCCGCCACCTTGCCGGAGCCGATCAGCGTCGCCGGGTCGGCTTTCGTCCGGCTCTGGAGGAATGTCTCGACAACTTCGGCGCCGGCGCTGCGAGCCAGTACGCTCAACTCTTCGATCGATTCGTCGGCTCTGTACTCCGCGGTGGAAGCGGAGCGCGCTCGATGGCTCAGGTCAAGACCTACCAGCAGGGCGCGCTCGTGCTGGGACTCATCCAATTCCAGCTATCCTTCCGCCGGACCAGGCTGTTTGACGCTCGAAGGGGGAATTCCAGGGGCGCTCAGCGAACTCTGTCCATGAGCCTGAGACCCATGAGCGTGATGCGGTCTCGATGCTGCAGACTTCGAGATCACTACGGTCGAAATAGCGTGCTTGAAGATGAGCTGCTCCTGGCTGTTCGTCTCCAGGATGACCGAATACTTGTCGAAGCTCTTGATGCGGCCCGAGAGCTTCACTCCGCTCATCAGATAAATAGTGAGGAAGATCTTCTCTTTGCGTGCCGCGTTCAGGAAAGCTTCTTGGATGTTCTGCGGGAGCTTATCCATTGCTTTTCTCTTGTTTTCCTTTTGACCCTTTCAATCGGGCTGATTTTTTTCTATCACCAATATGGGCGGTCGGTTGGGCACACTCCCGTCATTTTGCGGTGACTCCGATAACTGTAACAATTCAACCGCGGGCTGGCAAGAATCCACAGGCCCACCGCCCCCTCCAGACATACAATCAATGAAGGCTTTCTGGCTCGCCGGCGCAGACCAGACCTCGGCCCATATCCCATGGAGAATCTCGAAATCGCAAAGCTGTTGTCGGAAACGGCCGATCTCATGGAAATCGCCGCCGAGGACCCCTTTCGGGTGCGCAGCTTCCGCAACGCTGCCGCGGCCCTGGAGAATCTCCCCGGACGAATCGAGGACATCGCTCGCGATCCCGCCCGCACGCTGACCGACATCCCTGGCATCGGGAAGGGAATCGCCGCGGTGATTCAGGAGATCCTTGCTCGCGGATCCTTCGACCGGCGCGAGCGGCTTCT
>CAYLSS010000605.1:2598-3866 GCA_964385765.1 uncultured Solibacteraceae bacterium | reverse complement strand
CACCGCGAGTGTCCAGCGCTTCATCGTCATGGTGCTGGGATGATCTCGCACGGCCCTTGCCCCCCGGATCGGCGTCTTCGCTGCGCGCTCGAAAGTAGTCCGCCACATATGCATGCAACCCTGGCTTCGGGCTGGCCCAGCGCCAGCAACCCTGCGAATCGAGGGCCAAATCGGTTGTTGGATTGAATCCGAAACGCTGGAGTCCGTCATCGCGCTCGGAGTAGTTGCGGTCTGCGAGATCCCCATGCCAGAGATGGAAAACCGGACCTTCGATATACCCAATCCGCCCGCCCACGGCCTCGTGGAACGATCTCGCCCATGCCTCATAGTGACGGTGACGGGCAAGGCTCATTCGCAGCGTCTGGCGGATTTGGGCGAACCTGCCGTAGGCGGCGCCGGCCATCGCTTTGTCACCGCTGCCCAGCACGCAGGCGTCGTAGAAGCCTTGCGACGCAAGCAGTTCGCGGCTTGCCGACCAGGCGAGCCCAAAAGCTGTGCCACGATGCAGCGCCCCGGGACAGGCGAAGTCTTCGTCGCTTGCTTGCCCGGCAACCACTTTGCTGACCGCTGACCAGGCTCGGCAAGGCCCGGTCCATCGCGGGATCATCTCGACCCCGCCAGACGGCGGCAGGTCATGGCGTTCGTCAAAAAGCTGGACAAAACTATCCCGCTCCAGCGCTTCCAGTGTCCGCCCCGGCCAATCCGGATCGCCGAACAGAATGTCGCAATCCAGCCATGCGACTGCCCGCGCGTTCACTGGCACGGCCTCCACGGCGAGGTTGAGAAGACGCTCCTTTTGCCACATCAGATCACCGCCTGAAACCTGCAGCAGGATGTCCGCATCCTCATTCGCACGGAGTTGGAAATCACCGTCTTGCGCCCATTCCACCGTGACCAACGGAACGTTGAGCTGACTGCGAAAGAGAAAGTAGTTTTCCAGGCGGCGCTTCCACCGCAGCGGGTTGAAATAGGACGTGATGGCCCAGAGCATGATCCGACGCAAAAAGCAGGCTGAACGAGAACCTGATACCCCAGTGTAGGCGGAGTGGCGTTGTTTGTTCAGGGCACACGGAGCTAAACAGTCTGGACCGCCGGCGCGGTCGCTTTTCCCTTGCGCCGGCGGCCTCCGCCACCCGTCAGCCCGTGGCGGCCACTACGTTGTAACTCCAGCACTTCGGACACTGAATAACCGGACGGGATCCCTCGCCGGCCACGCAGAATGTTGGGGGGACGAGAAGAACTTTTGTAATCCAATAGCCGCCCTTGGG
>CAYLSS010000605.1:0-2588 GCA_964385765.1 uncultured Solibacteraceae bacterium | reverse complement strand
AGAAGCGGCGCTCCCGCGGGTTCCCCCCCGGCCGCTACAAACTGGCTTCGCGACGCTCCGTTGACCAGCACGGCGCCACAGTACCCGCAACCGAGATCCGGCGCGTCCTCGTCAAAACCTTGCACGACATTGTCCCAAACCGTGGAGTGATGCGGCACAATGACGCTGCGGTTTACCGGTTCTTGAATGACAGCTAATGGTTCCATATTCAGACAGGCCACTCTGGTGTTTTCTCCTTCAACCGGATCGTAGCATCCGCGTTCGGCCCAGTCTGTCCGCCGTTCCACTCGATTACGGTCCGCGAAGACCCGATCACCCGCCCCCGGAGGGGCTATGACCGCGCAACTTGCGTCCGACCCCTCGGATTCCCGGTGGGTGAGAGCTATCGGCCAAGCAGCGCGGCAAGTCGAAACCTGGATTTCGGCCTGGCGGTGAATAAGGAGTTCTGCCAGATCTACCTCGAGGATTACCTCTGTACTGAAAGCCCAACCCACCGCGAATAGGACGTCGCGAATGGCGTAACCCGCCCTCTGCCCAAACCGAAGAGACCATTGAACGCGCCACAGCAAGGTACCCTGGTTATCAAGAGCACAACTACGCAATCACAAGGAGGATGAAAGTTGGATTTTGTCATCATTGGCAACGGTGTGGCCGGCATTACTGCTGCTCTGACCATTCGCCAGCGGGAACCCCGGGCGCAGATCGCCGTCATCAGCGGTGAAAACGACTATTTCTTCTCTCGGACCGCCCTCATGTACGCCTACATGGACCGGATGACCTGGCGCGACCTCGAACCCTACGAACGCAACGTCTGGCGCAAGCAGCGCATCGACCTTGTGCGCGACTGGGTGGTCGACCTGAACGCCGACTCCAGCGAAATCACACTGCAAGAGGGGGGAACGCTTCCCTATGACCGGCTTTTAATCGCCACCGGCTCGGTCGCCAATTGGATTCCATGGAAGGGCATGGACCAGGTACGTGAAGGTTTGGTCAATTTCATCACCGTGCAAGATCTCGAAACCTGCGAGCGGTTGACCCGTCCCGGCAGAAAGGCCGTCGTGGTCGGTGGTGGGCTCATCGGCGTGGAGTTGGTGGAATGCATGGTGCACCACAAGATGGACGTGACCTTCCTCGTCCGGGAGCCATGGTATTGGCCGGCCGCCCTTGGCGCGGAGGAAGGGGAGATGATCAGCGAGCACATCGCCCGCCACGGTGTCCACCTGTTGCATGACGAATCGGTGAACGAGGTGCACTCCAACAACGGGAAGGTTACTGGTGTCGCCACCGAAAGCGGCAAGCACTTCGACTGCGAAGTCTTTGGTGTGACGGCGGGTGTGCGACCGGCCATCGAGTGGCTCAAGAGCGTTCGTACGCCTCCCGAGATGGACAAAGGCGTCATCACCGGACCGGACTTCACCACCTCGCTTGACAATGTCTGGGCTGCCGGCGACGTCGCGGAAATCCGGAGGCCGGGGGAGAAACCGCTGATCGAACAGATTTGGTACAGCGCCAAGCGCCAGGGCGAGCTGGCGGGCCGCTCTATACTCGGCGATCCTGTGGACTACCGGCCGCCCGTGTTCTATAACAGCTCGAAGTTTTTCGAGATCGAATTTACGACGGTCGGTGAAACCGTCCGCCCGCGCAAGGAAAATCCGCTGGCATGCTGCGATCCTGAAGGTGCGCGCAGCTTCTTCCACCGCTTCCCGGGCAAGGAGGTTTGCCTTCGCATTGCCGAGCGCAACGGCTCCGTTATCGGGTTCAATATGCTCGGCTCTCGCTGGAACCACACTTTCTTCGAGCGCTGGATCCTCGAGCGCCGGAGCCTGGACTTTGTGATGGAACACCTGCAAGAGGCGCAGTTCGATGTCGAGTTCGGACGCCAGAATCTCGCCAGCGCCAAGGCGGATTATCAGGACTGGAAACGGGCGGTCGAACGCTCCACGGCGTCACAGGAAACTCTCACGGAGGGATGAAATGGTACAAGCAGGGACACTGAATAAATTCAAACAGGACATTACGAACCGTGGCCCCAGCGCCTGGCTGCTAAGTGGTCTGCTGTTCGCATTCTATTTGGTGCTCTACTACACCGAGGTCTTCACGACAGTGGCGCAGGCGCTCGGACTTGGCAGCAAGTGGACATTCTACGGTCTGCTCTACTCGCTGGCAATCACAATCGGGGGGCTGTACTTCATCGGAAAGTACCGCCACAACCGCTACCAGATCGTGCGAACAACAGTGGTGATCTTCGTCCAGATCGTGCTTGCCTTTTCGGTCCCGCTCATTCTTAAGTTTTTCCAACAGCCCGAGTACTATTTCAGCTACCTGTGGCCGCTGAAGATCGAGTACCTGACGCCCAGCTACATACTCAATCAACCGTTGCCGTTTATCCTGTACAGCTTTCTCGGCTCCATCGTCATGGTGCCTTTGCTGGGCGTGTTATTCGGGAAACGCTGGTACTGTTCCTGGGTCTGCGGCTGCGGCGGACTGGCCAATACGTTCGGCGAGCCCTGGCGCCACCTGTCCGACAAGTCCAGTGCATCTTGGAAGTTCGAAAAGGTCGCGATCCATACCGTGCTGGGAATCAGCTT
>CAYLSS010000604.1:0-3867 GCA_964385765.1 uncultured Solibacteraceae bacterium | reverse complement strand
GGGTCTGACCCCGATCTAGCGAAAATTCGCAGCCGAGTTCGGGAGTCAAGGCGTGGAGTGACCCCGATCTGCCAGGCGTCCGGGCCCCGATCTGCCGATCCTGAGCGCAGCCCAGCGAGGTGACAATGGTAGGGTGAGCGATACTGAAAAGGGAACGAATCGCGATGATACAGCTCGTTGAAGCCCTCAACTTCCGTTGTCTCCGTTACATTCAACGGCCCCTTGAGCGGTTGCAGATTCTGGTGGGCCCTAACGCCAGCGGCAAGACAACCTTCCTTGACGTCATCTCGTTCCTTGGCGACATTGTCACTTCCGGGATTGAAGACGCTTTTCGGAACCGAACTCAGAATCCACTGGATCTGTTCTGGAGCCGACAGGCGGGCACTACCATGGAACTGGCCGTCGAGGGCACGATTCCTGAACAACTCCGCGACCGTCTGAAAGATCGCAAGTACGACACCATCCGCTACGAACTGGCCATCGCCTGTGAGGCTGATACCTACGAGCCGCTTATCCGTGCGGAGAGGGCGCTGTTTCGCATCAAGAAGAAGAACCCACCCGTTCAACGGACGCTCTTTCCGAGACCGGTAGAGCCGCCGGATAGCACCATGCTTGGCAAAAGGGCAGGTACGCGCTTCGTTCTGAATAAGGTCCCAGGAGGCAACGACAACTTCTATTCCGAGGTCTATCAGGAATCAGGGAAAGGCTGGGCACCTTCTTATAAGTTGGGCCCTCATCGCTCCACTCTGGGAACCCTGCCCGCGGATGAATCGAATTTTCCAGTGGCCACCTGGCTGCGTGATCTCCTGGCGCAGGGTGTGCAGCGCATCATTTTGAACAGCCTGCTATTGAGACAGGCAAGCCCCCCCGGGCAAGCCCGTGCTTTTCGGCCCGATGGCTCGAATCTGCCTTGGGTCATCCAGGAACTTCGTCAGAAGCACGTGGTGCTCTACGAAGACTGGCTCGCGCATGTGAGGACCGCTCTCCCGGATGTGGAAGACGTGAGGATTGTCGTCCGCGGAGATGACAAGCACGCTTATCTCGTTGTTCGTTATTCGGATGGGCTCGAAGCCCCGTCCTGGGTTGTCTCCGACGGAACGCTGCGTCTGCTGGCGCTGACCATCCTGGCCTATATTCCGGATTTCACCGGGATCTACCTCATCGAGGAGCCGGAGAACGGAATTCACCCTACGGCGGTGGAAACCGTCTATCAGTCGCTTTCATCGTTGTATTCGGGCCAGGTGCTGGTGGCCAGCCATTCGCCCGTGTTGCTGAGCATTGCACGGCCGGATCAATTGCTCTGTTTCGCTCGAGACAGTGAGGGCGCGACGGACATCGTAGGTGGAGATGCCCATCCGGCCCTCCAGGAGTGGAGGGGAGAGATTCCACTGGGGTCCTTCTTCGCTTCGGGTATTCTGGGCTGATGGCCGGACGTCCCGTTAAGGAACTGATCGCTCTTGTGGCCGACAAGTCGATGAAGGTTTCGCTGGAGGCGTTGCTCCGGCGCCACCGCGCTTTGAAAATGAGAAAATTACACCCCACCCAGCGGGACATTGTGGTTCAATCCAACTTCGATGCGGGAGTGTTCCTGGCGGGACCTGAATTCTTGCGCACCCAGCAGAAGCGCTACAGGTATGGACTCGTGATGTGTGACCGGCATGGCTGCGGCAGAGAGAGCCTGACGCGGGAAGAACTGGAGGTGCAGATGGAGGAGCGTTTGGGACAGGCCGGCTGGCAGGGAAGAGCAGCTGCCATCGTCATCGATCCAGAACTGGAGGTATGGCTGTGGGTCGACTCTCCGCACCTTGACGAGATTCTCGGCTGGCGAGGCAGACAACCTCCCTTGCGAGACTGGTTACGTTCCCAGGGCTACCTGGAAGAAGGGCAGGTGAAGCCGCGCCGCCCGCAGCAGTGTTTCGAGGAGGTACTGGCGCACGCTCAGAAGCGGCGCTCCAGCTCGATATTCGGAGTGGTGGCCGAGCGCGTCAGCCTGAGGGGCTGCACCGACCCGTCGTTCCTCAAGCTGAATTCGGTCCTGAGAACATGGTTCCCGCCTATTGATTGACCGAGTTGCCGTCCGCGGCTACTGATTATCCTTCCACTCCTCGTACCAGGCCATCTGGATGGCTTCGAGCTTGGCTTCGTTGGAGGCGTCGGGGTCGTCGTCGAAGCCGTCGAGGGCGGTGACCATCTTGCAGATCGGGGGGTTACGGTAGGGACGGTCATCGCTGACCGCCCCCCGCACAGATCCGTACGTGCGGTATTCCCGCATACGGCTTCTACCTTGGATGCTCTGCGGCAAAGCGCACGTCGGGATAGGGATGCAGGACTCGCGGGCGAGGAATCCACCGATCAAACACACGCGTTAGTTGCGCCCAATTCGGCCGCCGCTTCTGGCTCCGACGACGCAAGACCTGCCGCCAAAGCCTCCGCAGCCGTTCCCGAAACAGGCCCAACGTGACCGTGTTCCCCGGAACTGCGTAATAGCGATAGTAGCCGTCCACCACCCGTTTCAGCCAGCTACCCACAGCCGGCACGGCGTGATGCATCTTCCGGCGCAGCTCGACCTTAATATTTGCCAGCTTCGCCCTCATCCGCTTGGCCGCCGTTTGCCGCCAGATAGCAAAGTAGCCTTTCGAGTTTTGCCCACAGATGTGAGTGAACCCCAGAAACGTGAACGTCTCCGGCTTTCCCGCACCACGCCGCTTCCGGTTCGCTCGGGCAAAGCGCCCGAACTCCACCAGCCGCGTCTTGTCCGGATGGACCTGCAGCCCGAACTTCGCCAGCCGCTCCTCGAACTCCTTGAGGAACCGCTCGGCTTGCGCTCGATGCTCGAACCCGACCACCAGGTCATCGGCATAGCGGACCACAATCATGTCCCCTCGCACGATCTTCCGGCGCCAGGCCTCGACCCACAGGTCGAAAACATAGTGCAGGTAGATATTCGCCAGCAGTGGCGAAATCACGGCCCCTTGCGGCGTACCTACCTCCGTTTCCGACCACACACCGTCCTCCGTTACCCCAACCTTTAACCACTGATCAATAAGCCGGAGTAATCGGCGGTCGGCCACCCGATGCCGCAGGAACTTCTTCGTCCATTCATGACCGACATGGTCGAAGCAAACCACGACACACTACCCATCCTCAGCACTTCCCGGAACGCGTCATCATCACCCGTTCTCATCACCCGTTCGAAGGACAGTCTCTCGAGGTCCTTCGGCAAGCCCGCATGCCAAACGGCTTACAGTTCGTGCTCATCTTACCAGACGGCAGTAAGTCTCTGATCCCCGCTGACTGGACCGACTTTCAGAATCCCACCTGCGCCGCACAGCCTACTCAGCTCGTTGGCTCGTTCGAGGACCTCCTGCGTCTTCGGGACCTTACCGATGCGCTCCGGCGCCGCTCCGCTGGCGTGCCAGTAGAATCTGGAGCAAGCCAGGAGGGCCATGCCACAACTGAATCTGAACTTCAACGATATCCCGATTCCGGAGACGCACCTATGGGAGCAGTTCGACGACGAGCAAAGACGCGTCGTCATCGAGGCTCTGTCGCGTCTGCTGGTCAAAGCGACGCGGGACCACCAGCAGGAGCAGACTCATGACTGACCCGTCCAGAATCAAAGCCTCGCATCTTCAGCGTGCCGCCTACGTTTACATTCGACAATCCACACCCGGTCAGGTCGAGCATAATCGGGAATCCACGGCGCGCCAGTACGCCTTGGCCGATCGAGCTTGCCAACTGGGTTGGTCCCAACAGCAAGTGGTCGTCGTTGATGAAGACCTCGGCTTGTCCGGCTCTTCCACCGATCAGCGCTCTGGGTTTGCCCGCATCACCAGCGAAGTCGCGCTGGCTCACGTGGGCATCGTC
>CAYLSS010000603.1:0-3870 GCA_964385765.1 uncultured Solibacteraceae bacterium | reverse complement strand
GCGGCCCCGAAATCGCGAGCTATCTTGAGCAGGCACGACGAATCCTGAAGGCTCTTGGCGAGACCAGCTACGCTTTGCTGACCGAAGCAGGAGTCAGCGTCGCTTCGCCGCAAGGCGGGTTCTACCTGTTTCCGGATTTCAGCGCCGGAGCAGACCGGCTCCGGAAGCGCGGGATCCAAACCGGCGAACAACTGTGTGAGCGCCTGCTCGAGGACACCGGAGTGGCGACGCTACCTGGCAGCGTTTTCGGCCGTCCGGCGAGTGAGCTGACCGCACGGCTCGCCTACGTCGATTTCGACGGGCGGACAGCGATGCTCGCCGCCCGGCGATTGCCTCCTGAAGAGCCACTCGGAGAACAGTTTGCCAGGATCTACTGCCGGCCGACCGTGGAGGCGATCGAATTGATATGTGACTGGTTTCAGAACGGCTGAAGCGCTGGGTCCGCACCACAGCGCGGACCGAACTTGAACTTGGAGAGGTGGTACATCATGGCAACGGCGGTGGGCACGCAAACCCAGCATGAAGTTGAACGGTTCATGAGGGGGCTGATCAGAAGGAACCCCGGTGAGACTGAGTTTCACCAGGCCGTCAGAGAGGTAATGGAGACTCTTATCCCATTCACCCTGGAGAATCCGCGTTATCGGCAAGATAGTCTGCTCGAACGATTAACCGAACCTGATCGAATCGTTACCTTCCGGGTGACATGGGAGGATGACAAAGGAAATATCCGAGTGAATCGGGGTTGGCGCGTCCAGTTCAACAATTCGATCGGGCCATATAAAGGGGGGCTGCGATTTCATCCCCAGGTGACACTCGGGGTGTTGAAATTTCTCGGCTTCGAACAGGTACTAAAAAACGCGCTCACCACGCTGCCGATGGGCGGCGGCAAAGGCGGATCCAACTTCAATCCCAAAGGGAAGAGCGACCGTGAAGTGATGCGTTTCTGTCATTCGCTGATGATTGAGTTGCATCGGCACATCGGCGAGGACACCGATGTCCCGGCCGGCGACATCGGCGTCGGAGCACGGGAGATCAGTTACCTCTTCGGGCAGTACAAGCGGTTGGTGAACCGGTTCACCGGGATTCTGACGGGGAAGGGGCTGGCCTTCGGCGGAAGTCTCGTGCGGCGAGAGGCGACCGGCTATGGAGCGGTGTACTTCATGGAAAACATGCTGGCGCTGCGAGGCGACAGCGTGAAGGGCAAGGTCGCGGCTGTTTCCGGATCCGGAAACGTCGCCTTATACGCCATCGAAAAGCTAGCGCAACTCGGTGCAAAGGTGGTGACGGCATCGGACTCCGGGGGCTTTGTTTACGACGAGGACGGCATCCAGGGGCCAAAGCTCGAATGGTTGAAGCAGTTGAAGGAGGTCCGGCGGGGGCGAATCGTGGAATACGCGGAACGCTTTGGGTGTAAGTACACCGAGGGACGGCCGTGGGCTGTACCTTGCGATCTGGCATTGCCGTGCGCCACGCAGAACGAACTTTCCTTGCAAGACGCGCGGGAGCTTATCAGCAATGGGGTGCTGGCCGTATCGGAAGGCGCCAATATGCCCACTGAACTCGAAGGCGTCCACCTCTTCCAGGACGCGCGCGTGCTGTTTGGACCCGCCAAGGCGGCCAATGCCGGAGGGGTGGCCGTGTCGGGGCTGGAGCAGAGCCAGAACGCGCTGCGAATCTCATGGCCGAAGGAGAAGGTCTGCAGGCAGCTCGTCGAGATTATGGCGAAAATCCACCAACAGTGTGTGGAATACGGCCGTGAATCGGATGGCTACGTCAACTACGTGAAAGGTGCGAATATCGCCGGCTTCACGAAAGTGGCGGATGCCATGTTGGCGTACGGAGCCGTATGAGGAGCCTCGCCCGGATGGCGGTCGTGTCAACGCCCAAAGCCGCGCTGACGCTGGTTTCTTACCTCCGACTCCTGTAACGGATACGCAACCGGTCTGCCACCTGTGTTAACATCCTGAATTTGGGCACCTCCGCCCGCGAATTGAACCCCTCTTCATGAACGTAGGAGTACAAAGTCAGTGAAAGTTTACTCAGGTTCGGACATCCGGAACGTGGCGTTGGTGGGTCACGGAGGCTCCGGGAAGACAACTCTCGTGGCCGGGATGCTGTATGCCACAGGCGGCGTCAACAGGTTGACTCGCGTCGATGAGGGCAACACCCTTACCGACTTCGACGAGGAGGAGATCAGCCGTAAGGTGTCGATTTCCACCGCCGTGGCGTACCTGGAGTGGGAAGGGCGCAAGATCAACGTACTCGATACGCCGGGCTTCAACATTTTTGTTAATGACACTCGCGCGTCGATGGTGGCCGCCGATTCCGCTCTCGTGCTGGTGGACGCCGTCGCGGGTGTCGAGGTTCAGACCGAGAAGACCTGGGGTTTCGCCGAGGAGTTCGGCCAGCCGCGCGTCCTGGTGGTCAACAAGCTGGAACGCGAACGGGCCGACTTCGCCCGCGCTGTCGAGAGCATCCAGGAAGCTTTTGGACGTGGAGCCGTGGCCCTTCAGATCCCGATCGGTAGTGAAGGCGAGTTCCGCGGCGTGGTGGATCTGATTTCCATGAAGGCGTATCTTTACGAGCGGGACGGCGACGGAAAGGGGATAAAAGAGGAGATCCCCGCCGATCTCGCCGAGCAGGCGAGCGCCCAGCACGAGGAACTCGTCGAGATGGTCGCCGAGGGTAAGGACGAGTTGATGGAGGAGTTCTTCGAGAAAGGCACGCTTCCCATCGAGCACATGGTCCAGGGGCTTCGCGAGGCGGTGAAGGAGCACCGGCTCTTCCCGATCCTTTGCGCCTCGGGACTGCACAACATTGGCACGGACCGGATTCTTGACTTCATTGGTGACAGTTGTCCTGCGCCTGTTGAAAGGCCGTCGCTAAAGGCGAAGCTGGGTGAGGAGGAGGTCGAACGCCCGATTGCCGACGACCAGCCACCCGCGATCTTCGTCTTCAAGACAACGGCCGATCCGTTCGCGGGTCGCCTCTCTTATTTCAAGGTGGTCTCCGGCGTGGTCAACAATGACGCCAACCTCCACAACCAGCGCACCAACACGCCGGAGCGCCTGGCCCATATCGGATGCCTGCGCGGCAAGGAGATCCATCCGGTCAACGTATTGCACGCCGGTGATTTGGGCGCCGTGGCGAAGCTGAAGGAGACGCTCACGGGCGACACGTTGAGCGAGAAGTCCAATCCCATCATCTACCCGCCGGTCGAGTTGCCCGAGCCATCGATCGCGTTCGCGGTGACCGCGGCGTCTCGCGGCGACGAGGATAAGATGGGGCAGGCGATCAACAAGATCCTTGAGGAAGATCCTTCGCTGCGTTTTTATCGCGATCCGCAGACGCAGGAGTTTTTGCTTGCCGGGGCGGGCCAGCAGCAGGTCGAAGTTGTCGTCAGCAAGCTCAACAAGCGCTACCACGTCAACGTCGAGCTACACGCACCGAAGATTGCCTATCGGGAAACAATCCGCGGCAGCGCCGATGTTCACGGCCGGCACAAGAAGCAGACCGGCGGCCACGGCCAGTTCGGCGATTGCCGGATTCGGATGACCCCGCTCGAGCGCGGCAAAGGGTTCGAATTCGTCAACTCGATCTTCGGCGGGGCGATCCCCAAGACCTTCATTCCCGCCGTCGAGAAAGGAATTCTCGAGGCGGCCCATAAGGGCCACCTGGCCGGCTACCCGGTGGTCGATTTCAAGGTGGAGCTTTACGACGGGAAATACCACGACGTGGACTCCAACGAAATGTCGTTCAAAATGGCCGGGCGGAAAGCTTTTCGTCTGGCGATGGACGAGGCCAAGCCGGCGCTGCTGGAGCCGATCATGAAGGTCGAAGTGCAGGCGCCCATCGAATATGCCGGCGATC
>CAYLSS010000602.1:0-3878 GCA_964385765.1 uncultured Solibacteraceae bacterium | reverse complement strand
GGGTTGAGTTCCGGGTCGCGGTAGTCGGCCGCGCGGGGGAGCGTGCGGAATGAGCCAGCCGGCACGTTGTTATGGGCATCGGTCTCGACCCGGTAATAGTAGCGCGTGTTCGGCGCGAGGCCCTGGATGTGGACCCAGCCGGTGTTATCGTGGTCGAGCGACGTGGTCACCGACGAGGTGGTCTGGCCGAGCCGGTCCGGCGTGGTTCCGTAGAGCACACGGAACTGACCCGGCACGTTGGTCCGGGCCCAGACGCCGATGCCATCGTCGGAGAGGCGACCGAGGATTGGGCCGTGCGTGATAGTGGTTTGGGCTTGGATTGCCAAGGAACCAATCAGTGTCAGAAACAGAACTCGAAGAAGCATCAGAACCCCCTCCAGGGTGTAAAGCGGACCGGTTGGTCGACGCAGAAATAATTCAACCGCCGCGCCTGCCCCGGCAGAGGCAGGCCGACCGGCTCGCCGCGGGTCGACCGATCCGCGCTCATTACGGGACCTCGGTCGTAATCATCTCACGATTCGGGGCGCGAGGGTAGCGGTGACCTGGACACCCTCAGGGAAAATCCGTCCACTCGCAACCGAGCAATCGATTTCACCACGGCGGAGCTCATTTGGAAGCTGAGGGATGAATTGAAAAATTGAACGGCAAGAGTGGGTTGGTCAGCCCGAATGAGTCTTGGCCGCACGTGCGATCGTGCCGCCCCCAGAGAGTCGAGCGGCGCCGGGAAAGGCTTGCCTCGAAAAGAGTGCGCCACTATTCGCTTGGATTCAACGCTGGAGATTTTGGGGACGTCATTCACAGTGAAGATGATTTGAGCATTTGAACCAACGGTGTCCAAGATCTCCGGAACACGGAATCAGTCGCCATCGAGATCCGGGGCAAAACTATTTCTTCACAGTTAGACTCAGTTAGACTTAACTTGTTTTTTGAAAGAAGTTACGATTCCATCAGTTCTTTCAAGTTTGATGACAAACAGTGGAGAATGTGTACGATAATAAACTGTTTCGTGCTAGATGCCTCGCGGTCTTACTGCTGCTACTGCTGCTTGCAACCGTGACCGCGCTAATCTTGGATGGTACGGCGCTGCCTTCGAGCCAGTATCCAATCCAAGCCGAATCGGGTGAATATATACCTTCAATTTTTCATGATAGGGAGTCGCAAATTGCGGCCGCGCAAGGCGTTCGCCTGGAAAACACTCAGCCGAATCAGAGGGCTTCTTCGAGGTGCGCCGCCACGGAGCCGACCTTGTTGGATAGGCTCACGAGCAGTTTCGGGATCTCGGCGGTCCACGCTGCAGAATGTTGGCCTGGCTCGTGCGGCGGCTCCTACATGACAACGATGGGAAGGGAGTGCGGGTACGATTGCGGATGGGGTGTCTATTACTTTCACTATTCGAATTCCCAAATTGCGGATTGGTGGGACGGGTGGAAATACAACGGTCAGACTGAATGCAATGGATGCCGTTGTGAGGAGGAATCCTACAGTCTGCCGATGTAGAGGGCCTGGAAAAGGAAATAACAATGCCCTGTATCAGAAAACTAGTTTACTTCACATTCATGATGCTGACTATGTACAGCGTTGTTTCTGCTGGCATGTTGACGGCGGTGAAGCATGCCGATTTACCCCGGAGCTTCACTCACAAACCGATTCCAAAATGGGAGAACGGATTTCTAGTCGGATTCGAAATGGAACCCGCCAATGCTCCGCTCTTCTACGCTTACGACACGGACGGGGAACTCGTCTTCGAAACGCAAGTGTCGATTCCCGACGCAGCGAGAATAGCTCCGGTTGCGGCTGCGGCGTCCGGTGAGGGAACATTTGCCGTAACAGGCACGGCGTATAACGGCTCGGGAGAGGCGGTGTCGTTTATCGCTTGGTATGAGTCGGATGGCGAACCGATCCGGCTTGTACAGCTTGATGATTGCGGTGCCCTTCGGATCGCTTTCGGACGGGATGGGGACCTTTGGACGGTGGTAAAGGCACACGTTCCGAGGTGGGCTAACAGCCATTCGGAACATGACGTGGTCCGGGTCTATACGAGAGGCGGAAAATTGAAGATGTCCTTGCTGCCCTTGTCCTCCTTCGGAGAGATCGGACGGCGACACCCTGCGAAGCACTGCCATTTGGCTGCAAACGCAGATTACGTCGTTCTCTACGCTGAAGAGTGCCAGCAGTTGGTGGGTCTTTCACACGATGGAGAAGTGCTGTACCGCCAGGCTATTCCTGATCTGGAACAAGAAGTCCATATGACTACTGGGTTGGCCGTGACCCAGGCTTCAGATATCTTCGTCAGTGCTCAAGTCAGACTGGACGGAGGCAGGCGGGGCGCTGTTGTAACGAAGTGGGATCATGCGAGCAACACGTGGTCCAAGGTCTACTCCAGCCAGTCTCCAAAACCTCACATCCTCGGGGCTGACGAAGACAAGCTCGTCGTCTTCAGACAGTCGCCCAAACTGGAGTGGATTCGCTTCGAATAGATGTCATGACGTCATCTTGACTGAAGACTGAAGAGGGGGCGCCACGCAAGCTGGCGATGCGACGGCGCCCCTCCTACCAGGCAGACTCACTGCCAGGGATGCTCTATGAGGAGTGCGTTTCGAAGGCAATGATCTCATGAACCGGTATGCGAGGTACAACCACCTCGACGCCGCCTCCGGCCGGGGTTTGCGCGCTCAGTTCCGTGCCGGACACCACGGCTCGTATCTTCGGTTTGCTGAGCGGCAGATTCAGCCGGACGCGAACGTTGGTCAACGGGATCGGGTCTTCGTAGAAGGTTGGGTGTTCCGGCGTGTCCCGGACGGGCGAGTGGTTCACCACGTGGAGCAGGTAGCGTTCGGGACGGCCGGCACCGGCCTCCTGGTGCGTGACGGTGAGCAGCGTGCTGAGGGGTGCGCCGGTATCGACCAATCGCTGCGGCAGCACCTCGCGCAGGAGCGCCCCGAAGGCACGGCGGTAGATCCAGTAGCCGTGGTTGAAGTAGCTGAGTCCCAGCGGGAATCCGGCCAGCCCGACGCGTCCCTGGACGGCGAGCGCGGCATAGTTGGTCGCGTGGTCGAAGGGCGTCTGGCGATGGCTGGTGTAGTGTTCCGCGCTACGCTGGAAGGCCGGGACGCCGAGGCGCGCCAGCACCTTCACGCTGTCGTCCACCTTCCACTGTGACGCTCCCTCGTAGAGCGCATATTCGTAGGCGGGCACGTCGAAATCGCCTTCGGGAACCAGGTAAGCGGGGCGAAACGGCGAGTCGCCTTCGTAGGTCAGCCCGTCGATCCAGCTTTCCACGCTCCGCCCGCTCAGGTGGCTGGCGATCACGGCGCCGCCATCCTGGACGAAACGGCGCAGCCGGGCGGCGCCACTGGCCGTGGGCGGCTGGTCATCGGGCAGCACAACGAGCCGGTAGCGCTCCCACTCCTCGTCCGGCTCGACCACGTCGAACTGCACTCGCATCTCTTCGAGCAGCTTGACCAGGCCGTAGTTGGCCGACGTCGACGGTTTGTCGAACGGGAGTCCGCCGGTGACGATGGCCGCTTCGGTCACGGGCACGGCGCCTTCGAGATAGGGCTCGAGGCGCTCGACGCGCCGGTAGGCGTTGCCGATCGCATCGTACACCGCCGGGTCGAGTCGCCCGTTCGGGGGCATCTGGTCGCCGATGGCGCAGCGTGCGGCGCGGGCCACGATACCGGCCAGTTCGGTGTGCAGTTGCGCAGGAAGCTTCAAGCCGCCGAAATCGGCCCAAGCGTTTTGAAATCGTCCTGTCTGGCCGTAGCTGGTGACGCCGTGAGTGCGGATGTAGCGCACGTTGACCGGGAAGTAGTAGTAACCCCAGTTCGCCGTGGGCAGCGCCTCGATGTCCATGTTGTCGGAGTATTCGACGCGCTCGG
>CAYLSS010000601.1:518-3882 GCA_964385765.1 uncultured Solibacteraceae bacterium | reverse complement strand
TGATCCAGCCCGCCCAACAGATGCAGGAGCGTCGATTTGCCTGTACCCGATTCGCCAACCAAAGCCAGCCGTTCCCCTCTCGGGACATCGAGATCCAACTGGCGAAGCACCACTAGCTCAGCAGTGCCCGATCGATACTTCTTTGTGAGCCCCACGGCCCGGATCGCAAGCTGGGTCAAGTGAGATGTCCCTCTTCAGTCCGGCTACTTCTACCGTAACACGGCGTCAGGGGCAACTCCGGGCCTCGAGCGGCTGGAGCGGTGACAACCGGCCCCGCGTCCGACCGCGCGGATGGCGGCTCTTTCCCAGCCCACGGCCTGCTTTGTTACCCTTGTTACGCAATCCGCAATTCTCACGGAGGAGAAAATCCGAGTTTGAAGCGATCGTTTCCTTTTGCGCTGCTGTTCGGCTTCTTGCTGCCCTTCACACTGGCCGGGCAATCGTCCTACTTCGCCGGAGGTTTTGGCGGATTCTCGATCTTGTCCGCCGACGCGCAATCCCGTCTCTCGACCGATTTCTCGCAGACATCCAGCTACCATCCACTTCGTGAACACAAAGGCCGCGGCCGCTGGCTTTCGTCTCGCTGAGGCTCAGGAGCGGTCCGCTTTCCTCCTGGCGGCGAATGAGGGCGGAATACACTTTCGACTTGAGCCTCGACGGCGCCCGGTCCTCACGCTCGACTTTCCGCGTCTCGTGAGCCAGATGTTCGAACCATGCGTCGTCTGAAAGGCGGTCAGTCACCGGTCCACTCCTTTCGAAAAGCTTGTCGTGCCCGTGCCAGGAGCCGTTCGATGGCTTTGCTGGCGTTCCACGAACTCCGCCGTCGCCTTGCGGTCCCTGCGCGGAACGGCGGCCGCAAGGGCAAGGTCGTCGGGGGTTTCCGCAACCGCGGCGGGATCCGAGATCGGTGATGTGTTTGCGGCGTTCAGCGGATGCTCACGCTACGAGAGTCGGGATGGGACGCTGCAACCCCCTGTCCGGCGCGAGGCGCCCGCACAATTTACACGTTGACGTTCCCGGATCTCGCTGGATTCCACCACCCCGATCTCACGGACGCGCAGCATTCCCGCGCGAAGAGATCAAAGAACAATCTTCCAGGGATCCCTCGACTCCCGACGCAGGAAACGGCGAGCTTCCTCCTGCACGGTCGACCAGTCGCCGAAGTCCCAATCCAGTCGCATCCCGCTGCGCAGCGCAACATTGCCGAGCAGACAGGTGGCGGTGGTGCGATTGCATTTCTCGATGTCGCTAATGGGACGTTCGCGCGTGCGCATGCATTCGAAGAAATTCTTCCAGTGGGCGATGTTGGACTGGTTGAAGGCCCGGACCTGGACCTCGGAGAGTTCGTTGTCCTCGGGATCCTCGGGGATGATGTGATAGCCCCTCCGGGACAGATACAGAGTGCCGCGCCGGCCGTGGAAGGAGATGTTGTGGCCGACGGCGTGGGTGTGAGAATTCCCAATGCGGTTCTCATATACCGCCAGAAAGCCGCTCGGATATTCGTACGTCACCTGCAGAGTATCTGGAGTCTCACGGTTATCGGGGATGAAGTACTTGCCGCCGAGCGCCGTGATGGATTTCGGCATTTCCTCATCGAAGACCCATTGCACGATATCGAGCAGGTGCACTCCCCAGTCGGTCATCATTCCGCCGGCATAGTCCCAGAACCAGCGAAAGTGAGAGAAGTGCTTCGGGTCTACGCCGAAGCGATTTTCGTTGAACGGACGCTTGGGAGCAGGGCCGAGCCACATATCCCAGTCGAGGTTGTCCGGTGGGGCGGCGTCGGCGGGATGGCCGATGCCGGTCTGGTTGCCATAGTTCCACGTCCGGCAGAAGGTGATCTTGCCAAGCAGGCCGGACCTCACGATGTTCACCGCCTGCTGGAAGTGCAGTCCCGAGCGCTGCATCGTGCCCGCCTGGACCACTCGTTCATAGTTGCGGGCCGCCTGGACCATT
Organism: uncultured Solibacteraceae bacterium; assembly: GCA_964385765.1. Taxonomy (GTDB): domain Bacteria; phylum Acidobacteriota; class Terriglobia; order Bryobacterales; family Bryobacteraceae; genus CAWELS01. Next base: position 1,926 of record CAYLSS010000601.1, on the reverse strand, counting down.
TGCCGCCCTTCCTCAATGGTCACGGAAATCGGCTTCTCGACATAGACGTCCTTGCCGGCCTTGCAAGCTTCCACCATCTGGTAGGCGTGCCAGTGATCCGGGGTGGAGATACAGACAAAGTCTACGCTCGAATCGGCCAGGATCTCGCGAAAATCTCGAATCGGTTTCGCTTTCCCGTCGGTCTGGTCAATGGCCTTCTGCAGATTCGGCTCATAGACGTCGCAGACATACTTTTGTTCGATATCACCAGCTCGCGCGGAGTAGCGGATGTTGCCGAGGCCCATCCGCCCCGTACCGATGTAAGCGCCCACCGGCCGGTCATTGGCGCCTTTGACATTGCCCGTGAAGATCGACGTGGTGAAGGCGGCTCCGCTAGCTCGCAGAAATCCGCGACGGTTGGTAACTGCTGTTTTCATTTCGGAGCCTATTGTAGCGGATCAGATCGAGAATCTATGCTTCCTATGTTTACGCGCCTGTCATTGAGACAAAGTCACGGGTCTGCCGGCGTCGCGGTGAGACTTGAGTCGTCATCTCCATGACTCGTCGCCCGCGCCGGCGGAACAGGGCTCGATACGACTCTGCTAATCTGATGACGCAAGGTTGCCGGAGGAGGGGCGTCATTAATCGCCGATGCTCAATGAGGGAGGGACCAGTCTGCAGTCGCGAATCTTCCTTACGGGGGGGACCGGGTTTATCGGGCGGCGCCTGGCCGCGGCTCTGATCGGGCGGGGGCATGCGGTGCGGGCGCTGGTTCGCCCCGGATCGGATGACGCGCCGCTCCAGGCGATGGGAGCGGAGACAGCCTCGGGAGATCTCGGGGATTGTGCGTCGCTCGTCCGGGCCATGGACGGTTGCGATGTCGTTTACCACCTGGCGACACACCGGTCCAGCGGGATGAGTCGGCTGACGGCATACAACGAAGTCAACGTCGGCGGAACCCGCAATCTGCTGCAGGCGGCCACCGAATCGGGGGTAGGCCGGCTAGTTTACGCCAGCACGGTCGCCGTCTACGGGCGGCTTCGCCAGCCGCCGGCCACCGAGACGACGCCCCCAAAACCGACCCTGTACCACGGCATCTCTAAGCGGGCCGCCGAAGTGGTCGTTGAGCAATACGCGAATAAGCACGGATTGCCGGCAGTCATTGCCAGGCTGCCGTGGGTCCTTGGACCGGAGCAATGGCGCCATTTTGGAGTGTTCCGTGAAGTCGTGGCCAAACGCCGCTTCGTGATGCTCGGGTCGGGCAATTCGCACTGCAATATCGTTGATGTCAGCGATGTCGTCGAGGGCCTCCGGCTATGCGCGGATCCGGCTGCCGGCACGGGAGAATGCTATCTGATCTGCGGCTGGAACACTACCCTCAACAAGCTTGTTCGCCTCATCGCGGAAGAGGCGCAAGTCGAACCGCGGG
>CAYLSS010000601.1:0-508 GCA_964385765.1 uncultured Solibacteraceae bacterium | reverse complement strand
GTGAAGCTGCCATTGTTCCCCGCGGTCGCGGGTGCTACAGCATTGCGCTGGTTCTCCCATGGTCTGGGATGCGAACCATGGGCGCTGAAAGGTGTGGACTTCTTCGCCCGCCAGCGGATATTCGACGGCTCCAAGGCCCGCCACAGGCTGGGGTACGAGCCTAAGGTTCCGTTGCGCGAGACCATCAGGAACACGCTTGCGTGGTATCGCAGCGCCGGCCGGCTGTAGTCTTGCCGGCGGCTGCAATCACGCTTACGCTCTATTCCGGGCGCAAGCAAGTATTCTGGCGGCCAGCCTTCGATTGGCGTCATTCGGAATCGCTCCCATCCGGCTGACAAGATCCGCCTGGTTTCCCTCCAACCATGAGCATTCCCGAAGGACCGTCGCCAGTGGATCGCGGCTGAAGCGTTCGAAGCTGACTGACCGGGTCAGACCGCGGGCCTCGCATTCGGCCAGAATCGATTCGATCTGCGAGTGCCCGGGCTCGCGGACGCAGACAAAGGGAATG
>CAYLSS010000600.1:0-3884 GCA_964385765.1 uncultured Solibacteraceae bacterium | reverse complement strand
ACTCCAGCGTCGGACCCCGAACTGTCCGGCGATCTGTCGGACCCCGATCTGCCGATCTGCAGCGTGGGGCAGGCGGTTTCGCCTTCCAAGGGGGGCCGTCGGATCACGTGACAACCGGAAGTGAACAGTATTGCCCCCTGCCCGGTTTCCCCGTCCACCTACTGCACCGCCATCGTCACCCCGCTCCGGCTCTCAATCCCCCCGATCGCGATCTTCAACACCACATCAGACCCCACCGGCGCATCCTCCGGAATCTGGATGTTCACCTGCAGCACCCCGGCAAAGATCATCCCCGCAAAGACCACGTTCGCCGGCACCCCGCCGACCGTCGCCCTGACGTCGAGCTGAGGAGCCGGGAAGATCCCCTCCGGCGGATGCTGCCCGTCGGTCATCGCCGAATTGGTCAGTCCCTGCCCGCTCGCGAAGAACGAGATGTACGACCCCCGCGCGGCCGGGTTCTCCGGACCGTTGAAGCTGAAATCCTGATTCCCGATCCACGCCTGTCCCGGCCCGAACTGCTGCGTGAAGATGCCCGGAGCGGCCGGGGACAGGCCGAGTGTCGTCACCAGGCTCGTCGCGCCGTTGTATTCGACCGTGAGTTCCACCGTGCCCGATGCGGGCAGCCCGTTCGGCACCAGGACGTTCAACTGCGTGCTGAAGGAAAGCGTCAGATACGCCTCGATGCCATTGAAGAACACGCGCGTGCCTCCCAAACCGCGGTCAAAGCCGGTGGCGAACTGCGCCGGACCGAGGTTGGCGCCATAGATACTGATGAACTCGCCGGGCGATACATGGCCTTCCCGGTTCGAGGCGGCATTCGCCACGGCGTCAATCCGCGGACCGGCCGCCACCGCGTCGAACGTGATCACGTATTCGCCCGCCGTCCCGGACAGGTTCACCGTCAATGTCCCCTGCGCGCTGTTCGCCTGATGCGCTCCGAACGCCGCGTCGTTGAGCGTTACCGAGTAGCTGCCCAACTGCTGCGCGCTCAACTCCAGGAAGGTGACCGTCGCCTGACCCTGCCCCGCGGTGTACCGGATCCTGTCGCCGGAGTACTCCTTCATCGTGAAGTCGAACTCCGAAGCCGGCCGCGACAGCTCCAACTTCCGCGCAAGCTGTAGCGAGTAGGTCAGCGTCAGTTCCAGATACTGATAGCCGAACTCGACCGTCGGTTCGATATTGGTCGCCTCCGGCCACTCATTCCAACTGGTGATCAGGACCACGTCCGGATCGGACTGGAGGGCCTTCTCCCAGGACTGACGATAGTAGTCGCCGTCCTCGCGCGGCGTATAGAGCCCCGGGTCCCGGATCTTGCGGTCGTCATAGCCCGGACGTACGGAGAGAACCAGGGACGAGTCATCAGAGACCAGCACTCGGCCGCCGCCTCCGCCGGTGAACTCGGAGTAGGTGGCGAAGCCGTCGAATCGTTCCGCCGCGGCCTGGTTGTCCAGCAGGAAGCTGAACGGACGGTTGTCCGGATCGGCCACCGGAACCGAAGGCGCCGGGAGCCGGAAGTAGCCGGTGTTGCCCAGCGTCGTCGCCACGAAATCGACCGGGGGTCCGCCGTTCAGCGACATGGTGATCGTGTTGCGCGGGCGGCTGGAGCTCACATGAACATCGATGTACTCGGTTCCCGCCGGGATGGTCATGCGCATCGTCGAACGGCGGTCGGGACTCTGCGCCTCCACTCCCTGGCGGAGCGGTCCGGGTATTTCGTCGTCGTCCCAACCCTCGTCAAGCAGAGCGCGCACCTGAGGCGTGCCGAACCGGAGGCGCGAAGTCTCCTGCAGATTGGCGTCTCGGAAGACGATCGCGTGGAACACGCCGCCCTCATTGCTCTGGTTCACCTCGGAGTAGGTGAAGGTCACCTGATTCTCCGCGCCCACCTGGGCGCCCGCAATGACTCCGTCGAGCATGGAAGCACGCGGGTCGGTCGCGAGAGCGACCGCCTCGGTCCAGTTCTCCGGCGTGACCAGGGTGGAGGCGAATGGCGCGGTGATCAGCGGCTTGCCCAGGAACCGGGTCCAGCGGGGGCTACGCGCCAGTTCGTCGTAGAAATACAGCATCTCGCGAGCCTTGGCATAGTTCGGTTGCTCGGAGATTCCCGCGGCCTCGATGTCGTAGAAGAAGTCATAGAGCACCGACACCGAAAACGGTTCCGGGACGGCTTCCACCGCCCGGACCAGTTCCTCCATCGGCGGCCGCAGGTAGGCTTGATGCCCCAGATCCCCCAGGAACCCGTCGATGCCATACTGCTGCGCGAGCTTCGCCTGTGGGATCAGGAATTCCGGGTCCATCGTGTCGTATCTCTCCACGCCTCCGAACACGTCGTACTGCAGCGAACCGTTGGCGGGAGGCTCGTACTCCGGAAACTGCCGGAAGTCGAGCGGGTAGTACTTCGACCAGAGATCGCGCTTGCCCGGCGAGGAAGGCACGAAGTTGTCCGGATTGTGGAAGCCGCCGCCCGGAACGGCGCCGGCCCAAGCCAGCCAGTCGCGGGAAGGTCCGGTGGGCGAGCCGTACCAGAGGTGATAGTAGGCCAGCGTCTGGGCCCGGTCTGTCCCGAGCAACTGCTGCCTGCCGATCGTCTCCCAATCCGGGTCGTCACGATCGGTCAACCCGTCGCCGTCGTCGTCCAGGTGGTTGGCGAAGGACATCTCCTGGGCGGGCATGTCTCCCGGGGGCGTGAGACCGTCGTGAACCCGCACCCAGTCGGCTTCGAGTGATCCGGTCGCGCCGTCCAGGGAAACGGCCACCAGGGTGATGGCGTTGATCTGCGTCGCCCCGGTGCCGGCCTCCGCCGCCAGTGCCGGCAGACTGATGGTCAGCGTCTCCCAGTCGCCGGTGCCGACGCGGTCGTCGGTGACGGCCTGCTCCCACCAGATCTGTACCGGAGCGTCGCCTGCATCCAGGCCGGACGGCCGCACGAAGTACATGGTGTTGGGCTGGGCTTTCACCCGGACCGCCAGATAGGGGTACTCGGAAAGCGCGAGCGGCTGCGGCAGCCCGATCCCGATATTGGAAACGCCCTCGGCGGCGATGTGGAACTGGATCGAATCGCCGTTTTCGGTTCCCACCGTGGCGCCGGAGAGCGCCAGGGAATCGCGGGCGGAGAAGTCTTCCCCGAACCCGTCGGTCACGGTCTTCAGGTCGGCCAGAAGCTCCAGTTGGCTGTCCGGACTCCCCGGCTGCGCGGCAGTGGGAACGCCGGCGATGGCGAGCACTGCACAAAGGACTGGAATACGGGACGATCGAGATAGCATGCGCGTAGAGAAGGCTCCCAGATTGCCCCAGCGTGGGGGTGATTTAGAAATTCTACCATGCCGCATCGACGGTGGACCCGGAGCTCCCCCGCCAAACTCGACGGAGTAGGATAGATACTGCCATGCACAAGCGCCTCGTTTGCCTCCTGATTCTGACTGCCGGTGGTCCAGCGCGCAAGAACTGCAGTACTCCACCCTCAGCGACTGGAAGAACCACAATGACCGCTGGGTGGAACGCCAGGGCGGCGGACAGATGCTCTTCCGCCGGCTCAACGAACGGGCCTTCGCCCTGATCGCCGAGCGCGACCGCGGCGAGATCGGGGTCCGACGCTGGAGTGACCCTGGAGTGACCCCCATGGACGACACAGTTAGTTCGGGAGTCGAGGCGTCGGACCCCGATCTTCGACCCCGATCTTCCTCCGATCTTCCGATCTTCCCGATCTTCCCGCGCCGATCTTCCCGATCTTCCCGCGATCTTCCAGTTAGTTCGGGAGTCGAGGCGTCGGACCCCGATCTTCCCGATCTTCCCCTCGGACCCCGATCTTCCGATCTTCGCCGATCTTCCCGCTGCGCCTCACCCTGCTCGTTAAAGACCTCGATCGTCTTCAGCCACCGCGCCTG
>CAYLSS010000599.1:0-3887 GCA_964385765.1 uncultured Solibacteraceae bacterium | reverse complement strand
ATGAGTACTCGGATGCGCTGAGATCGCGCTTGCAGCGCCGGCAACCCCCCAACCACCTTACGGGCGGCCTCGGCATGATTCCTATCGGAGGTCCCATCGCCCAGCAGGTCAACCACCAGGTCGTGCAGTTCCTCGGCCTGGATGGCTGCGTGCTGTGCCGCCTCCGCCCAATTGTCATCGCCAGAGGGCGGCATCACCTCGCGAGTCCCGGCTTCAGACCCTTGCCCCGTCAGGAGCGGCACAACAAACGTCTCCATTTGAGCCAAGCGGGCCTCCATTGCACCGAGATGGTCGCGCAGCATGGCAGCCAGCAAAGCCATGGACTCCGGTGCTACGCTCTGTTCGTTTCCGGCTCCAAAGCGCTCGGCGAGCTGCCGGAGAGCGGAGGCCTCTACCAGAAGAGAACGCGTCACAGCCACGGCGCGCGCCCTCTCGTCGTTCACTCCCTTCGTGTCCGGCGGCGGGCGCAAGCCCGAGCGGGAAAGGTCGAACCCCTGAAGGGCGTGAACCAGCTCGTCAGCACTGGTTGCTTCTTCCACGCTCCGGATCCCGGTCACGACGAGATCTCCAAAACCAAGATCCGCTAGCATTCTCTCCAACTCCCGGCGGCGCGACGCACGATCCACGACACCGCGTACGTCAATTACCCCGTCTTTTCTCGAGACGACCCTCACCAGGTCATTCCGGCACGCTTCGGCGAGGTGGAGCCGGTGCAACACGCGCACCAACAAGACCGCCTCCGGCCGTGAAGCAGAGGGTTCAGCCGGGCCTCGCACTGCCGGAGGTGGAATGGTTGGTTGTGCTGTCGCCTCGGACAGCAGATCCTCCACAAACAGCTCTGCCGGAACATCACTGCGGGGCAGCACGTGAAAGCGCAGCTCGCGCACCGCGTACTCGACCGGTTCCGGCTCGGCGTTCACCAGGAAGCGCTGGCCCACCGGATGCCAGTCCTGGGCCCGGACCAGGAGCTGATGCTCAACGATTCGGTTCGGTCCGCTGCCGGAAGCGGTGCCCGTCAGCTTGAACAGACCGTCACTCGCGGGGCCATCACTCGAGGTCACGGTCTCCCGCTTCAGTGTCGCCCCGGCCCTCCACGACCGATAAGACTCCGCCGACAGCAGGGACTGGCTATCCATGCTGTTAGCCTTGAAAATCTCGTCGAGTTCCCGCAGAAGGTCATCGCGTCCCAGACCGTGTTGGCGACCGCTCTCTGTCTCCGTCCAGAGTTCGAGCCGGGCCGTCTCCTCCGAGGTGTTGCCGGGCGAACTGCGCCGGAATTCCACTTCGCGATAGACCACCGGCGACCTCACCGCATCGAGCTGTGCCGCCTGGCCATTCTCGATACGCAAGAGGAGTTCAGCCGCTGACACTGTGGTGACCGGACGAGTCGCCAGCCAGTACCAACCGACTGCCAGCACAATCATGACTGCGGCCAGCCGGGGAGCCAGGCGCCCGGCAAAGCCCGCCTGCAATGATCGCAGCCACGCTCCCAGGTCCGACATCCGCGATCGCTCCGCCTCAGTGGCGGCCAGCTTGTCCAGGCGCCGTTCGAAGCGCTCCCGGCTGAAATCGCTTTCATCTACTCTTCGCTCCGACCACTTCTGACGGGCATCGACGAACCTGGCGATCGCACTTTCCAGGTGGCGCATACGCAAGCGGCAATCCCAACAGGACTCGAGATGGGCGCGGACCTGGCTGCGGGCAGTCCGGTGGAGTTCACCGTCCAGGGACACAAGCAACATCTCGTCGTCAGGATGCCAGGATCTGTCCGCTTTTGGCATGCTAGCCCTCATCCTCCGAGTTCGAGATGCATCTTGCGAATTGCCCGGGCCAAGTGGTTCTGAACCGATGACACCCCAATACCAAGGATGGCGGCGATCTCACGGTAGGTCAGGCCCTCGCTGCGCAACTCCAGGCACCGCCGCTGCTGCGGCGCCAGAGATCCAATGGCCCGAGCGAGCTTCACCCGCTCCTGCTCTCTGACAATATCGCCTTCGAGATTCGCTGCAGCGCCGCTGTCCGGGGCCTCAAATTCCCACCAGGCATCCGCATCCAGGTGTTCTTCATGACCTCGCCTGCGGATACGGTCAATGGCCATATTGTGAGCGACGCGGAAGATCCACGGCCGGGGTTCCTCGACCCGTTTGCCCTTCCGCAGTTCCACATAGAAGGACAGGAATGCCTCTTGCGCGATCTCCTCGGCCTCCGATTCGTTGCCAATGAGCCCCAGAACATAGCGATATAAAGGCTTGCCGAACTGCTGAAAAGCATCGGCAACCCGGTTTTGCAGCGGCCGGGGAACGCTCGTGCGTTGCGTGAGGCCAGTCATACCCCAAGCCGCCGACCCGATGTCCGGGTTGTCTGGATGCGCCGACATGTCGATCCACAAGTGTAGGTCCCCGGAAGCCGCGGGATCAACAACTCGTTATTGAGACGTTTCAGCGGGGGCGCCTGTACGACACGCCGAATGTGTTTTCCGTGTCGTAATGCCGGGGACAGCAAACGTGGTCATAGTGGAAGGGTCTTTGACCACGCTTCGATGACCGGTGCGTGAGGTCTGCGTGGGGGCCCTCCGGTGGATAACAACCAAGGAGGGTAGGAGTGATCTCTCGATTTGCAGTTCTTGTCTTTTTGCTGGGTTTGCTGGCGGTGGTCGGCTTCGCCCAGCAAGACCAGGGAGTGATTACGGGCACGGTCATGGATTCGACGGGAGCGGTCATTCCCGGAGCCACCGTCACGGCCCGCAATATCGGAACCAACATCAGCAACACGGCCACGACGAACGCCAGCGGCGTTTATGTCATCGGCCCAATCAAGATCGGGACCTACGAGATCTCAGTTCAGACCGAGGGCTTCAAGAAGGCAGTTCGAAGCGGTGTGGAACTTCACCCGGGCGACCGCATCGGCCTCGATTTCTCGCTGGAGCTGGGCGACGTCGTCGAGGTCGTCGAAGTCACCGGAGCCACGCCGATTCTGCAGACCGAGGAGGCATCGCTCTCGCACGTCGTCCAGCGGCGTGACATCGAGCAGCTTCCATTGAACACTCGCAACTATCAGACACTCGCGCTCATGAGCGCGGGGGTGGTGCCCGAAATCGGCGGCCGCGACCTGGGTCCCACCATGGAAGGCGGCCACACCAGGAGCGGCTTTGTCTCCCACGGGCAGCCGGCGCTGCAGAACAACTACGTCCTTGACGGTATCGACAACAACAACACGATCATGGGCCAGCAGGACCGAAAGTCGCAGGCAGTGATTCCCTCCCTCGACGCTGTCCAGGAGTTCAAGGTCCAAACTTCGAACTACAGCGCCGAGTTCGGCCGAAATGCTGGCGCCGTGATCAACATCACCATCAAGAGCGGCACGAACGAACTCCATGGCTCGGCATATGACTTTCTCCGCAACGACGTCTTTGACGCCAGGCCCACATTCTCCTACGCGGATCGGACAGGCGACGGAAAAGCGGATCCGGAGGTCCTGCGCCAGAACCAGTTCGGCGCCACGATGGGCGGTCCGATCATCAAGAACAAGACCTTCTTCTTCGGCAGCTTCGAGGGCTGGCGCATCCGACGCGCCCGTACGGCCCGCACCACTGTGCCAACGGTGCTGGAACGCCAGGGCGACTTCAGCCAAACGCCGACGCTCAACGAGTTGAATGATCCGACCGGCGACGTCTTCCCAGGTCTCAAGATTCCGCAGTCGCGCATGGACCCGGTGATGCTCAAAGCCATCGATCTTTATCCACAACCGAACTTCACCGACCCGCAAACCCGCACGAACTTCCTCTCGGGTCCGCCGAACACCATCGACCGCAATCAGTACGATTTCCGAATCGATCACTCCTTCTCCTCCAAGGACACGATCTTCGGCCGTTACAGCTACTACACATT
>CAYLSS010000598.1:0-3893 GCA_964385765.1 uncultured Solibacteraceae bacterium | reverse complement strand
ATCCGCGGTGGATCGCCGCCGATCTGCTCGCCCAGGCGGAGCATGACAGCGACGCCTCGGCGGTGCTCCTCACCACATCGAAGAAGCTGGCGCTGGCGGTGGTTCGCGAAGTGGACAGGCAGCTTGCGGACCTGCCGACGGCTCGGGTGGCGCGCAGGTCCATCGCGAAGAACAGCGCGATCATCATGGTGGATTCGCTGGACGAAGCCATCGCCATCTCGAATCGCTTCGCACCGGAACACCTCAGCGTTCCCGACGCGAAGCTGGTCAAGAAAGTACGTCACGCCGGCAGCATATTCATCGGGCCCATGAGCCCCGAGGCGGCAGGCGACTACGCATCGGGTCCGAATCATGTGTTGCCCACATCCGGCGCGGCTAGGCTGCGCGGAGGGCTTTCGGCGGCCGACTACGTGAAGGTCATTTCCACCCAGCAACTGAGCGCCGCCGCGCTCCGGCGCCTCACCCCGTCAATCACGACGCTGGCTCGCGCCGAGGGGTTGGAGGCCCACGCGCGGAGTGTGGAGGTCCGGCAAAGTGAGTAAACCGCTCAAACCACGGCAGGCAGTGCTCGACATGGCCCCGTACTCGCCTCCATCCTCGGGCAGAGCCGGCAAGCTGCGGCTCGATTTCAACGAGAATACGGTCGGGGCGTCCCCCCGGGTCGTGGAAGTTCTCAAACGGCGGCTTTCCGAAGAAGGTCTGGCCGTTTACCCGGAATATGAAGAGGCACGGCCCCGCTTGGCCGGCTTCTTCGGCGTGGCGCCTCAGGAGCTGCTGCTCACCAACGGCACCGACGAAGCGATCCAGCTTCTCATCAGCACGTATGTTGACGATGGCGATGACGTTCTCCTGCTCCGACCTTCCTACGCCATGTACCGTTTTTATGCCGAGGTGGCCGGAGCCTCGGTCCGGGAAATCCCCTATCGTCCGGAGGACCTGGCCTTCCCCATTGACGAACTCCTGAACGCCATCCGGCCCCGGACGCGGGCGATCCTGCTGGCGAATCCCAACAATCCAACGGGAACGGGTATCGGTCTCACGGAAATCATCCGTATCCTGGCCGAGGCGCCCAACGCGGCGGTCCTGTTCGACGAAGCTTACTACGAGTTCTCCGGTGTCACCGCGATGCCGCTGCTCAACGACTATCCGAACCTCTTCGTCAGCCGGACCTTCTCGAAGGTCTACGGCATGGCCGCCATGCGTCTGGGATGCCTCTTTTCGCAGGCGGCCAACGTGGCCTACCTGCACAAGTGCCAGTCACCCTATAGCGTCAATGCCCTGGCCGCGATGGCCGCCGAGGCCGCCATCGAGGATCCCGACTATATTCAGGACTACGTGAAAGAGATCGTGGCCGCGCGCGACCTTCTCTACGAAGGCTTCAGCAAGCGCGGGATCCGGCACTACGATAGCCAGGCCAACTTCGTGCTGTTCGAGGCCGGCGACCGCGCCGTCGAAATCCGCGATTATCTGCGGTCGCGCAACGTGCTGGTCCGGGACCGGTCCTATGAGTTGCCCGGCTGTGTCCGGGTTACCGTCGGAACACGCGAGCAGGTGGAGCGTTTCTTCGCGGCCCTGGAGGAGATCTGGTGAGCGCGGGCGCCCGTCCTGTACTCGTCTTCGACATGGATGGTGTCCTGGTCGACGTGACGGAATCGTACCGAGAGACGGTGGTTCGCACGGTCAACTGTTTCACCGGCCGGACAATTGACCGGGCCCTCATCCAGAATTACAAGAATCAGGGCGGATGGAACAATGACTGGGCTCTCAGCAAGCACATCGCCGCCGAACTCGGTGTGGACGTCGACTACGTAAGGGTGGTCGAGCAGTTCCAGCAGTTCTTCCTCGGTCCCAACGGCAACGGAAACGGCGGGCTGATCGAGCGGGAACGCTGGATCCCCGTGGACGGCTTGCTCGAACGGCTGGCGAAACGTTTCCGCCTGGCGATCTTCACCGGCCGCATCCGTTCCGACATGGACATTACGCTGCGCCGCGTCAAGCCGGGCGTCGCGTTTGATCCCATCATCTGTACACGCGAAGTTCCGAACGGCAAGCCCGCACCCGACGGGCTACGGCGAATTCAAGAACTCTGCCCGGGCCAGCCGCTCTATTTCGTCGGCGACACGGTGGACGATTCCGCCTGCGCGAAAGGCGCGGGTATACCGTTCGTGGGCATCGCGGCCGCGGACAGTCCATGCCGGGCGGAACTCGTCTCCCTGTTTCGGGCCGACAACGCCATCAGCGTGATCGAGAACGTCAACGAACTGGAGAGCGTGCTCCCATGAGAACCGGCAGCATCGAACGAGTAACACGCGAGACGCAGATCACCGGACAGCTCGACATCGAGGGGCGCGGCCAGTACAACATCTCGACCGGCATCCGGTTCCTGGACCACATGCTCGAGCTTTTCGCCAGGCATGGCGGCTTCAACCTCGACTTACGAGCCGAAGGCGACCTGGACGTCGACCAGCACCATACGGTCGAGGATTGCGGCATCGTGCTGGGGCAACTCTTCGCCAAAGCGCTCGGAGACCGGAGAGGAATCAACCGGGCCGGTTACTTTGTCATGCCGATGGACGAAACACTGGCCGTGGTGGCCGTGGATCTCGGCGGGCGCCCCGCGCTGGTCTACAAGGCTCTCGTCCGCGTTCGCCTCGTCGGCGACCTGCAGACCGAACTGCTGCACGACTTTTTCGATGGCTTCGTCCTACACGCCGGGGCCAATCTGCATGCGAAAGTACTCTACGGCCGATCGAACCACCACAAGCTGGAAGCGGTTTTCAAATGCTTTGCGCGGGCCATGCGATATGCCTGCTCGAAAGATGACCGCCTGAAGGATGAGCTGCCGTCGACCAAGGGACTTCTATGATCACAATCTTCGATTATGGCGCCGGCAATCTGCGAAGCGTGCAGAATACCTTGCGAGAAATCGGCGCCCGCTACACGCTGGTGGATGACGCCGATGGACTCGGGCAGGCGGACAAGATCATTCTCCCTGGCGTCGGGCACTTTGGACAGATCATGCGGGAACTCGACGCGATGGGCGTGCGTCAGGCCTTCGTCGAGCGCATCCGCGCGGGCATCCCGTTCCTGGGGATCTGCCTGGGCCTTCAGGCGCTGTTCCAGGGCAGCGAGGAAGCGCCCGACCTGCAGGGTCTTGACCTGTTCGAAGAGACGGTGCTCCGGTTCCCCCTGGATGCGCGCGTCCCGCATATGGGCTGGAATGTGCTCGAGCCGGTCAAGGAGTGTCGGCTGCTGCGCGGCGTCCAGGAACGGCCCCATGTCTATTTTGCACACAGCTACTACGTCCCGATGATGAAGGCGACCGCCGCCGCGAGCACTTATCATGAAACCTACACCGCCCTGCTCGAGCAGGACAACATCTTCGGCGTGCAGTTTCATCCTGAAAAATCGGGGCCGCTGGGCTTGAAGATCATGAAGAACTTTGTGGAGCTCTAATTATGCTGGCGAAACGAATCATTCCGTGTCTCGACGTGACCGCCGGCCGGGTGGTGAAGGGCGTCAATTTCGTCAATCTGCGCGATGCCGGCGATCCGGTGGAGCTCGCCGAACGCTATAACGAACAGTCCGCCGACGAACTGGTCTTCCTCGACATCACCGCTTCGAGCGACGCTCGCGACACGATGGTGGACGTCGTGTTCCGGACCGCCCAGCGTGTTTTCATCCCGCTGACCGTTGGGGGCGGAATTCGCTCCGTCACCGACGCGCGGAAGGTCCTGATGGCCGGCGCCGACAAGGTATCGCTGAACACCGCCGCGGTCCGGCGGCCGGAACTGCTCACCGAACTGAGCCAGGAATTCGGCGCGCAGGCAACCGTGCTCGCGATCGACGCCAAAAGGGTCGGCCCGAACAAGTGGCACGTCTTCACCCGCGGC
>CAYLSS010000597.1:0-3898 GCA_964385765.1 uncultured Solibacteraceae bacterium | reverse complement strand
CGAGAGGTACACCACATTGGCTGCCGGTTCGCAGACGAGCATGGCTTTAGCGCCGGAGCGGATCTGCGCGGCGACGCGGCGGCGGCCGGTCTTTTCAGCCAGAGAAAGGGTGCGTTCGGCCAGCTTGACGTTGGAATCCTCCTCGCCGGTGAGCCCCATGCCAGCCATCGCCACCGCTACAATCGGATCCGCCAGCAGCTTGATCATGAGCGAAAACGGGCCGATGACCATCCCCACGGGAAACAGGTCGGTCTGTGTTGCGATATAACTTGACGGCGTCTTGTTGTGCGCGGCTCTCGTCCGGAAAGGGCGCATCGCTGGTCGCGTCCGCGGCTTCCACCGTGTGGTCCGGTGGCGGGTCATGAAAGTGATAGGAACTCACGTCTTTTTCATCAAGGCCTAGGTGGAGCAACAGGTCCGCCTTCTCGAGCCGCAGATCCATCAAGGGGACCGCCAGCGGCGTGCGGTAGCGTCGGGCACATGCCTCCACCACGCGGCCCAGCCTGCGGCCATTGCGGCGCGTCGCCTCGGGCTCCTCGTGCAGCACAAGATCGGCGCCTATCGGCATCCGCAGACCGGCGGCCGCAAGGTCGGCAAAGAAGCTTTAGTGAATGATTTCAGTGGTAGCCAGCATCGTAAATCACCAGCGTAACTTAACCGGCGACAAGTCCGCGACTCATTCTTAGACAGCGGCGGACTCTTAGAATGCAGCTAATTGTGCTTTAGATATCTTGAAATTGTTTCCGACATCCTTCTGCTATATGCTGAGTTACTTTCTGATGCAGTTTCATCCTGGCTTCCGTTCCAACCATCGCGTCGCTGCAGGCACGACAGGCATACTGATGATGCTTCTCGCCGCCGCATGCGGTGGCGGCGGCCCGGAGACCGATGGCTTGCGGCCGAACGTGATTCTCATCCTGACGGACGATCAAGGATACGGTGAAGTGGGCGCTCACGGCAACGACGTCATTCAGACGCCGAACCTCGCTCGTCTCTACGAAGAGAGCGTCCGCCTCACGGACTACCATGTCGCGCCGGTTTGTACTCCCACCCGCGCGCAGTTGATCACCGGACAGGACGCGGTGCGGACGGGAGCCTGGGGCACGACGTGGGGCAGGTCGCTGCCCCGGCGGGAATTGACAACAGTTGCCGAGGTGTTCGCGGCGAATGGATACCGGACCGGGCATTTCGGCAAATGGCACCTTGGCGACAACTATCCGTATCGCCCGGAGGATCGTGGCTTTCAGGAGGTGGTCCGGCACGGCGGCGGCGGGGTTGGCCAGCAGCCAGACTACTGGGGCAATAATTACTTCGACGACGTCTACTGCCACAATGGAGGTTGGAAGAAATACGAAGGATACTGTACCGACGTGTGGTTCGACGAAGCGATGCGGTTTATTGAGGAGTCGTACGCACAGGATGACCCGTTCTTCTGCTACATCCCGACCAACGCTCCTCACGGTCCGTACTTCGTGGCCGAAAGATACGAGAGCATGTACGCCGGTGATGAGGTTGTGAACCCGGCATTCTATGGCATGATCACGAACATCGACGAGAACATTGGCCGGCTGGAGGAGAAGCTCAGGGAGCTTGACATCAGGTCGAACACGATTCTGATGTTCATGACCGACAACGGCTCGGCCGCCGGATGCTCCCTGGACGAAGAAGGATTCGTCAGCGCTGGCTTCAATGCGGGGATGCGCGGCAAGAAGGGCAGCTACTATGAAGGAGGACACCGGGTTCCCTTTTTCATCCGCTGGCCTGCCGGCGGCCTCGGCTCGCCGCGCGATGTGGAGGTTCTGGCCACAGCGCAGGATTTCATGCCGACCCTGATTGACCTTTGCAGACTGGAGCCGCCCGCCGGCGCTGTGTTCGACGGCGTCAGCCTGGCCGGGGCACTTACCGGCGGGGCGGAGCCGATGGACGACCGGATGATCGTGGTGCAGTATTCGCAGACAACAACGCATCCGCCGAAGTGGCGGTCGGCGGTGCTTTGGGGGAAATGGCGGCTGGTGCATGGCGAGGAGCTATACAACATTGCCGAAGATCCTCGGCAGCGACAGGACGTGGCGGCCGCGAATCCGGAGGTGGTCCAGCAGATGCGGGAACATTACGAGCAGTGGTGGGCCGTGGTCTCGCCGGGGTTCGTTGAAGTCTCGCGCATCCCTGTGGGCCACGAGAACGAGAATCCGACCACGCTGCACGCATTCGACTGGCACGGCCGAACCGCCTGGAACCAGCGTCACGTGCTAGCGGGCGCCGAACTGAACAATTACTGGACTATCGAGGTGTCACAAAGCGGAACTTACGAGATCTCCCTGCGCCGATGGCCGAAGACGGTTTCCGTGCCACTGACGGGCGCCCCGGCGGACGGTGGCAAGAAGCTGCCCATCCGTTCGGCACGGCTTGCGGTGGCCGGTTTCGACGAGACCAGATCCGTCGACAAGCAGGACGAGGCCGCGACGTTCCGCCTGGAGTTGAAAGAGGGCAATACCCGGCTTCAGACGTGGTTTCTGGATGAGACGGGCACAGCGCTGTGCGGAGCCTATTACGTCGAAGTCAGAAGACTATAGCGCGAGGAAAGGAATTATTAATGGCATCAAACATAGCAGGTGGTACGACTGTGAAAGCCGGAGCGCCAGCTCTTTCGCGGTGCGCCAGCCGGCGGCAGTTTCTCCAGGGAATGCTCGCCGGCGCCGCGATAACGTCCTGTCAACCCGGCGGGACGGCGCGCTCGGAAAGACCGAACGTGATCGTCCTGATCACCGACGACCAGGGCTATGGCGATCTGCGCTGCCACGGCAACGAGAAGATCAACACGCCGTACTGGGATCGTCTCTATACCGAGAGCACGAGACTGACCAATTTTCATGCGGATCCGACTTGCTCTCCCGCGCGCTCCGCTCTGATGACCGGCCTGTACTCTCATCGCGCCGGCGTCTGGCACACCATCATGAGCCGGAATTACCTGCACCGCGACGAGATGACCATGGCCGAGGTGTTTCAGAACTCGGGCTACCGCACCGGCATCTTCGGCAAGTGGCACCTCGGCGGCAACTATCCGTACCGGCCGATCGACCGCGGCTTCGACACCTGGGTGGGACACGGCGACGGCGGCACCGCCACCAGCTCCGATTACTGGGGCAACGACAAGATGGGCGATACCTACTATCGCGACGGCGAGTGGGAGGATTTCGAGGGCTTCGCCACCGATATCTATTTCGATGAGGCGAAGAAGTTCATTGACCGCCAGAGCGAGGAGCCGTTCTTCGCCTACCTGTCGACCAATATGCCGCACAACCCCTGGAATGTGCCGCCCGACTGGATCGAGCCTTACCTCGCGATGGGCCTGGATCAGCAGACGGCCCGCTGTTATGCGTCGATCACACGGATTGACGAGAATCTGGGACAGTTGCGCCAGTTCCTCGACGAGCGGAACCTGTCGGACAACACACTGTTGGTCTACCTCACCGACAATGGCGCCACTGTGGGCGCACAGGTTTTCAACGACGGGATGCGCGGGCGGAAAGGCAGTCTCTACGACGGCGGTCATCGCGTCCCATGCTTCTTCCACTGGCCAAACGGTGGTTTCGACAGCGGCCGCGATATCAGCCGACTGACCGCTCACGTCGACCTCCTGCCGACGCTCATCGACCTCTGCGGGTTGACGCCGCCGCGCGAAGTCGACTACGACGGGAGGAGTCTGGCGTCGCTTCTAAACCAGGAGGTCACCGAGGAAGAGTGGCCGGACCGGACGCTGGTTGTGGAGACAATTCGCATCCCGTTCCCGGAGAAGTGGCGCGCCACCGTGATGACAGATCGCTGGCGCCTGGTGAGGGGAGAGGAACTCTACGACATGAGCGCGGACAGGGGACAGGAAGAAGACGTCGCGGCAGCG
>CAYLSS010000596.1:0-3904 GCA_964385765.1 uncultured Solibacteraceae bacterium | reverse complement strand
CACATGCTGATCGTGCCGGAGCGCCGTCATCACCACCTCGTAGTGAAGCTGATCCGGGATGGCCACCACGACGATGTTGCGCGGCGGCATGGCCGCGATCGCCTCGCGGAAAAGCTCCGGATACCTGCGGTCCGGCTCCGCGTCCAGGTCCGGATAAGCACGAAAGCTCTGCCCTGGAAAAGCGCGGGCGAACATTTCCGAGCGCGCCAGCGCCTTGACTGACTCGACACGCGTCCCGCACACACTTAGCTTTCCAATCACTCCCTGCCGCTGCAGATGATAGAGCGACGGCAGGATCTGATCGTGCAGGATCATCCCCGCGCCGATAACGGCAACCTGGGTTGTGTTCATGCGCGGACCGGCTCGGACTCCTTCGCCACGATCGCCTCGGCGAAGGCTTCTTCGAGAACGTCCAGACTTTCGTTGAGCGCCTCCTCCGAGATAACCAGCGGCGGACAGATCTTGACCGTCCCAAGCCCATGGCCCACCGGAGCGAACGTCAGCACGCCCTTCTCCATGCAGCGCCAGATGACGTCCTTCGCCAGGGGACCGTCTGGATTTTTCGTCCCCGGTTCGACACAGGCGATTCCCGCGACGAGTCCACGGCCGGCCGCGACAAAGCCGATCTGCGGGTGTCGCGAGGCAAGCGCCCGCAGCCTCCGGTCCAGCACCTCGCCGAGTTCCGCCGACCTCTCCGTGAGCTTCTCCCTCAAAATGACCTCGATCGACGCCAGTGTCGCTGCACAGGGCAGCGGACTTCCCGCGTGCGTGTTGGTCATGCTCAGGGGAGGATGCAGATCAAGAATGTCCGCCCGGCCCGCCAGCGCCGACTGCGGCAGCGAACCGGAAAGCCCCTTGCCGCCCGTGCAGAGGTCCGGAACCACGCCATAATGCTCGAAGGCATGGAACTTGCCCGTCCGGCCGAACCCCGCCTGGACCTCGTCGAAGATCAGCAGCGCTTTGTTCGCCGTGCACCACTCGCGCAGTTCGCGGATGTACTCCACCGGCGCGAAGCAGGCATTTCCTCCCTGGTAGGTCTCGAGCATTACGCCGGCCACGTCTCCAGGCTGCACGCCCGCCTCGCGCAGGCTCCGCAAAAAGAAATCGAACGAATTGTCCTGGCAAAGATAGCCGTCCGGGAAGGGGACCTGAGCGAAGCCCGGGTCAAGATTGACGATCCACTCCTTCAGCGCCGGAGTCCCGCCCGCAAGCTGCGACCCCAGCGTCCGACCGTGAAAAGCTCCCCCAAACGAGACAATGACATGCTTAGAGCGCCCGCCGGTATTGATGCCGTGTGTCCGGGCGAACTTGATCGCGTTCTCCACCGCCTCCGAGCCGGTCGAAAGCACCAGCACCTTGTTGAGCGGATCGGGATAGAGCGACTCGAGCTTCTCGACCAGTTGCGCCTTGATCTCGCTGGCGAACGCGAAGGTGGTCAGCAGCGGTTTGTCCAGCATCTCGCGGATGGCGTCGACAATCTCCTTGCGCCCGTGCCCGGCATTGGTGATCAGCACACCGCTTGACCAATCGATCCAGCAATTGCCCCAGCGATCGTATACCTGAAATCCCTCGGCACGGTCCCAGACCACCGGCGGCTGCCCTTGAAATGAGCGTGGCTCGAGTTCGTACAGCTTCTTGATAATCGGCACCGACTCCGGTACCGGAATCTCGGTCGCGATCCGCCGGTACCGTGTCTCGACCTGAGGAACGCGCTTCGGTGTGAGATCGACGGCGTAGGACATGATCTTATTGTAAGGTCTCCCTCCGTGAAGATCAGCACTCCCGCCGCGGTCACGACCATCAGTGGAGAATCCACTCTTACTTGAAGGCCGCAAATTGCCCTACTACACCAGCACCACGTGGACCATCCCCGGCCCATGCACACCCTTCACCAGTATCTGCTCGATGTCAGCCGTCCGGCTTGGACCGGTGATGATCACCATCGAGCTTGACAGCACGGCCGGGTCCTCCACCACCGTGAACAGCTCGTCGAGGCTGGTGAGCAGACGCCCCCGGGGCACGACCGCGATGTGAACCGGCGGCAGCAGCGAGATCAGCCGCGACTCCTCGGCGGATGCCAGCAGAACCAGACTGCCGGTGTCGGCCAGGGCATAGTCGGCACTGGTGATGCCGGCATCGACTGACGCGCACGCCTCGCGGAGTTCAGCCGTGTTCGTGTAGCCGGTGAACACGCCGGGGAGACTCGTCAGGCCGCATTCACGAAGGAACGCGGAATTCGAGGCGACCGCCGAATGCCCCGCAATCAGCTTCTCGACTTGACTTCGGGCCGCTTCCGCCGACTCGACGACGTCCACCTTTCCCGCCAGCTTCCCAA
Organism: uncultured Solibacteraceae bacterium; assembly: GCA_964385765.1. Taxonomy (GTDB): domain Bacteria; phylum Acidobacteriota; class Terriglobia; order Bryobacterales; family Bryobacteraceae; genus CAWELS01. The sequence goes on along the minus strand of CAYLSS010000596.1, from coordinate 1,569 downwards.
GAGCCTCGGAGAAACGCTCGATGCGCTGCTCCACCGTCATCTCCGGAACACCGAGCATCACCGGCGGGGGCGGCGCCGGCTCCTGGCCCTCCGCGCGGCCAATGGCGGCGCGGACCGAGCGAAGAATGAGGTCACGCGACATCAGTCGGACTCCTCGGCATTCCGGGCGCGCCACAGTTGGCGGAACGTTCGCTTAGGCGGCGGAGGCAGGTCGCGATACGACAGCCAGGATTTGAGCGGCCCGTGCCTGAAGACAGCCGGCACCTCTCCAAACCAATCGCTCTCGTCTTCCGAAGCCAGCACGGCGTTGGCGAGCGATGAAGCTTCATATACTTCGGGATGCGTCATCACCCACGCCCAGAGCCGGAACGCAAGTCGCTCCAGCCTGGCCGACCCGGCCTCGGCCTTCGCCTTGACCGCCTCGGCGCGAAGGTCGAGCAGGATCTGCGGAATGTCGATCTTGACCGGGCATACCTCGGCGCACGCACCGCACAGGCTCGAAGCAAAGGGCAGCCACGGATCTTTCTCGATGCCGTGAAACTGCGGGGTGATGATCGCGCCGATGGGACCGGAGTAGACCCACGGGTAATTGTGCCCGCCGATCTTGCGATACACCGGGCAGGCATTCAGGCACGCGCCGCAGCGGATGCAGAACAGAGACTGGCGCTTGGTTTCATCCGCCAGGAGCTTCGTCCGGCCGTTGTCGAGCAGGATGAGGTGGAACTCCTCGGGGCCGTCGACTTCACCCTCTCGCCGCGGCCCGGAGAGGAATGAAGTGTAGACCGTCAGCGGCTGACCCGTCGCGCTTCGACCGATCAGCTTGAGGAAAATCCCCAGATCCTGCGCCCGTGGAATCAGTTTTTCGAGCCCGGCAATCGCAACATGAATCCGCGGCGCGGAACTGCAAAGACGAGCGTTCCCCTCATTCTCGATAATCGCTATCGAGCCGGACTCGGCAATCACGTAGTTGGCGCCCGTGATGCCAATGCCGGCGGCGAGAAACTTCTCCCGAAGAACGCGCCGGGCGATCATGGTCTGCTTTTCCGGCACCTCTTCGCGTTCGATCCCCAGCTTCTCCGTGAATACGTCGGCTACCTCGTAGCGTGTCTTGTGGAGCGCCGGCGCGACGATGTGCGACGGACGCTCATGGGCCAACTGGATGATGTACTCGCCGAGGTCGGTCTCGACAGCTTCCAGATTCTCTTGCTCCAGAGCCTCGTTCAGGTCGAGTTCCTCGCTCGTCATCGATTTCGACTTCACCAGCAGGCGCTGTCCGCGCTCCTTGGCCAGCTTGACGATGTAGCGGGAGACCTCCGAGCCGTCGCGCGCATAGACGAGGTTGCCGCCCTGGGCGGTGACGCGTTCCTCGAGCCGCTCCAGGTAGTGGTCCAGATTCTCGAGCGTGTGTTTTTTGATCTGATGAGCCTGTTCGCGCCAGGTCTCGAAGTCAGGCCGCAGGCCGTCCGGGATCGACGTCCGCCGCTTGTCCATCAGCCGTTCAGTGGCGCTGTAGATGGCGGTCACGAGCCGCTCGTCGTCCAGGGTCTTTTTGATCTTGTCTGCCGGAAT
>CAYLSS010000595.1:0-3919 GCA_964385765.1 uncultured Solibacteraceae bacterium | reverse complement strand
ACCGCTTGACGAAGGGATGCCCCATGCGGGCCGTGACATTCCAGTCGATGGTGCGGATCTCGTCGCCCGGCGTGTACTCGCGCACCTCGTCGAACTCCATGCCGCGGCCCTTGAAGACGCTATGGTACTCGCCGGCAAGCACGTCATTGACCGCCTTGGTGGTATAGATCTCGAGGTATCGTATCTTCTCGGCGAGTTCCTTCGGGATCATGGAACTTCCACGGTGTCGAAGATCTGCTGGACGATGTCCTCGGAAGCTTTTCCTTCCGCCTCGGCCTCGTAGCTCACAATCACGCGGTGCCGCAGCACGTCCATGCCGATGCTCTTGACGTCCTGCGGAGTCACGTAGCCGCGTCCATCCAGCATGGCGTGAGCGCGGGCCCCCATCGCCAGGAAGATCGTTGCGCGCGGCGAGGCTCCGTACCGGATGAGGTCGCCGATCTGAAGCCCGTACCCGGCCGGATTGCGGGTCGCCTCGATCAGATTGACGATGTATTCCTCGATCTTCTCGTCCATGTAGACTTCATCGGTGAGCTGCCTCAAGCGAAGGATGTCGGCCGGCTCGATAACCGCGTCAACCGACAGGTCCGGTGAGGACCGGGCCATGCGCTTCAGAATCTGCTGTTCCTCGCTCTTGGTCGGATAGGTGACTTTGACCTTGAGCATGAAGCGGTCCACTTGCGCCTCGGGAAGCGGGTAGGTTCCCTCCTGCTCGATCGGATTCTGGGTCGCCAGCACCAGGAAAGGTTCATCGAGCGCATAGCTCTGGTCGCCGATAGTGACCTGCCGCTCCTGCATCGCCTCCAGCAGAGCGCTTTGCACCTTCGCCGGCGCGCGGTTGATCTCGTCGGCCAGCACGATATTGGCGAATATCGGACCCCGCTTGGTGGTGAAATCGCCCGTTTTCGGGTTGTAAATAAGAGTGCCGAGAAGGTCGGCCGGGAGCAGGTCCGGAGTGAACTGTATCCGGCGAAAGGACGCCTGAATGGTCCGCGCCAGCGTCGTCACCGCCAGAGTTTTGGCCAACCCCGGCACACCTTCGATCAGGACGTGATTGTTGGCCAGCAGCGCCAGCACCAACCGCTCAACCAGGTAGTCCTGGCCAACCAGCACCTTGCGGATCTCCTCGCGCAGCCGCGACAGGGCCGCGCTTTCCTGTTCGACCTTCGCCGCGATTACTTTCACATCGACAGCCAAGCCTCTTCCTCCTCTTCTCCTAGACTGTAGCGCTTGTACTTCGAGATTGATGAGACGGTCGCCAAGACGATCCGGTAGCGCGACATGCAGTCGTGACAGACAGGGAATCGGCCCGGGAATTCAGACGCCTTCTCATTATGAGTGTAGCGAAGCGGCCGGAGGCAGTCCATCGGCATCCGGCACGGCTCAACAATGCACTTATTGTTTTGATAGAAGTAGTAAAATTGAAGGGTTCACCGAGAGGGGTGCTCAATGGCTCGTTTCACAAGACGTGATTTCTTCAAGACCAGCGCCGCTGTTGCCGGCGTCGCGGCAGGCTTGGGTTCCGGTTGTTCATCGCAGCGGTCGGCTACGGATTGGGTCCAACTCGGCCACTCCGGTGTTGACGTGACGCGCCTGGCGATGGGTAGCGGCGGCAACGGAGGCCGCATGCAGCGGGAAATGGGACAGGAGGCGTTCACCCGGGTCGTGCGCCACGCCTATGATCGCGGCATCCGCTTCTTTGAGTCCGCTGACGCCTACGGTACCCACAAGATGCTCGCCGAGGCCCTCAGAGGTATCCCCCGTGAAGACTACCGGCTCATGACCAAGCTCCGCTGGCGGAATGCCGAAGATATTCCTGGCACAATCGACCGCTTTCGCAAAGAACTTAACTCCGACTACTTCGACATCCTGCTCATCCATTGCGTCACCGAGACCGGTTGGCCTCAAACGCTGGAGCCGATCCGCGATGCGTTTTCCGAGGCGAAGGCGAAGCAGATCATCCGCGCTCACGGCGCCTCATGTCACGGCCTGAAGCCGCTGGACGACTTCCCCGGCAACGAGTGGCTCGACGTCTCGCTCAACCGCATCAACCACAACGGCACCAAGGTCGACGGCCCGACCGGCGGCTGGGACGAGGTCGGCGACGTGCCGAAAGTGGTCTCCCAACTCGAGAAAATCCACGCCCAGGGCGCCGGCGTGATCGGCATGAAGCTCATCGGCAACGGCGCCTTCACTGATCCGCACACCCGTGACGAATCAATTAAGTTCGTCATGAACCTCGACTGCGTCGACGCCGTCACCATCGGCCTGCTTGCCGAGGCCCAGGTGGACGAAGCCATCGAGCGCATGAACACACATCTCAACGCCTGAAGCAGCCAGTTGAGGTCGCGCCACTCCTCTGAGATCGGATGAGATTCTGGCCGGTTTGATTCCGCGCTGGTGTCAACGCCTACCCCGCTCAGCGTCGCCGAGGTCGCTCCGGATATCATGGTTTTCTGTGGTCCAGCGACCGATCTTCTGCCTGCACTTTGCGTTCCTCGCGCTCTGCGCGAACCTTCCCCTCGCTGCACAGAACGCTGTGAGTCCGGGTGAACTCTTTGTCGAACGACCCACGCTCATCTGCCTTGGCTTCGAGTGGAAGATCTCCGGCGACGACAACCGCAACTCCTCCGTGGAAGTCTCTTACCGCAAGGAAGGCGATCGTGAGTGGCGGCAGGGGTTGCCGCTGCTACGTCTGGGCGCAGAGAAGGTTTTCCGTGAGGATCTCGGCCTTGATTATACGGTCCCCGAGATGTTCGCCGGCAGCATCCTCGACCTCGAACCCGGCACGCCCTATGAAGCTCGCTTCGAAATGAAAGACCCCGACGGCGTGGCCCGGGGAGCGGTGCGCATTGTCAAGGTGCGCACACGCGCCGAACCGCAAGCTGCCCCTGACGGTCGCGTGCTACACGTGTATCCGCCCGGCTGGGAGGGCGAGAAGAAGGAGCCGTCGTTCACCGGCCTCAAGGAAGCATACTTCGGTTCCGGCAACGGCGATTGGAACGTCCTGAGCGAACGTGAAGTGCAAGCGGGAGACATTATCGAAGTCCATGCCGGGCTCTACAAAGGCAACCGCCTCCAGTATTCGGATCCCATGGGTCTCGACTTCTTCGGAACCTACGTCCTTACCGCGCAAGGCACTCCGGAGCGGCCCATCGTGATTCGCGCCGCCGGCGACGGAGAGGCCATCTTCGATGGCGCCGGCGCTCATGAGCTGTTTAACGTGATGGCCGCCGACTATCACATCTTCGAGGGCCTCACCTTCCGGAATGCCGACGTCACCTTTCAGGCCGGCCTGAAGGACGTAGCCGGAGCCAAAGGACTCACCATTCGCAATTGCCGCTTCGAGGACGTCGGCATCGCCGTAAACGCCCAGTACGCCGGTTCGCAGGATTTCTACATAGCCGGCAACATCATGCTCGGCCGTGACGATCCCTATCGCCTGCGGGGCTGGTACCGCCCGGGCATTTACGGCGGCAATGAGTTGAAGAGTTATTACGCGATCAAGTTATACGGCCCGGGACACGTGGTGTGCCATAACTACATCGCCTATTTCCACGACGGCGTCACCATTTGCACCCACGGCTCGCCGCCCTCCGACCGCGACCGTCACGCCAGTTCGATCGATTTCTACAACAACGACATTCACCTGATGGCCGACGACTTCATCGAGGCCGACGGCGGCGTGCACAACATCCGCATCATGCGCAATCGCGGTATCAACGCGGCCCAATGTGGGCTGAGCGCGCAGCCGGTATACGGCGGCCCCGCTTACTACATCCGCAACGTGCTCTACCACGTGCCAACCGGTTGCGGTCTGAAGTTCAATGTGAAGCCTGCCGGCTTGGTCCTCTACCACAACACGCTCATCACCGAGGCGCTTCCCGGCGATGTTTTCTCAAATGTGCACCTCCGCAAC
>CAYLSS010000594.1:0-3920 GCA_964385765.1 uncultured Solibacteraceae bacterium | reverse complement strand
TCTACCAGCACCAGTCGTGCCGCGGTATCCGGAAGCCGATCGTTTAGCTTCTCCTGCGTCACGACCACGGGGGCGCCGGAATCCTGCAGCATGTACGCCAGCCGGGCCCGGGGATAAGATGGATCGAGCGGGACGTACGCGCCTCCAGCCTTCAAAACAGCCAGCACGCCCACCAGCATTGCGACGGAACGCTCCAGGCATAACGCCACCGGGATCTCCGCCTTGACGCCCAATTCTTGTAAGCGACCAGCGAGACGTTCCGCACGGCGGTCCAATTCCCCGTAAGTGACTTCCACCTGCTGCCATGCTACCGCCACAGATTCGGGGGTCCGTTGAGCCTGGGTCTCGAAAAGCTCGTGCAGGCAGACGCGGGGGTATTGCTTTCGTGTGTCATTCCAACTGACCAGGATCTGTTTGCGTTCCGCTTCCGGCAGCAGATTGAGTTCGGAGATTCGCTGCTTCGGATTCTGAACGACGTTCTCGAGAAGCACCTGGAACTGCGTGGCCAGGCGCTCAATCGTGGAGGGTGAGAATAAGTCCTGGTCGTATTCGATCGCACCCTTCAGCGAAGAGCCGGTATCTCTGACGACGAGGTTCAGATCGAACTTAGCCGTTCCGCTATCCACCGGTAGGCGGCGGCTCTCGAGGCCCGGAAATACGGGAGTCTTCTCGGGCCTGGAGTGGTAGCCCATCATGACTTGAAAAAGCGGCGACCGACTCAGGTCCCGGTCGGGCTGCAATTCGGCGACCAGCCTCTCAAACGGCAGTTCCTTTCGGGAGAGGGCTTCGAGCGTCGACTCACGCACGCTGTTGAGAAGTTCACGAAACGAGTGTGCTGCCGACAGCCGCGTCCGCAGCACGAGCGTGTTTACAAAAAAGCCGACCAGGCCTTCGACATCCTCGTCGTCACGATTGGCCACCGGGGTCCCGACGGTGATGTCATCCTGTCCGGAATAGCGAAACAGAAGGACATTGAAGGCGGCGAGCAGGGTCATGAAGTTGGTTCCCCGGTTCTCGATGCTCAACCGGCGAAGGTCGCCGGATAGATCAGGGGGGAAGGCGAACGACACTCTGGATCCCCGGAAGCGTTGTCGCGACTGCCGGGGAAAGTCGGCTGGAAGCTGCAGAACCGGCGGGCTTCCCGAGAGCTGTTTTTTCCAGTATTCGAGTAGCGAATCGAGCGCCGAACCCTGAAGCCGCTCCCTCTGCCGCCGCGCGTAATCCGTGTACTGGATTGGCAGACGAACCAATGCGGGCGGCCGTTGCTCTACTGAGCCGGCGTAGAGTTCGGCCAGCTCCCGATGGATGATCTGCATGGACCAGGCATCGGAAGCGATATGGTGGAGCGTCAGCACGAGGATGTGCTCTTCGCGAGCAAGGCGCACTAGCGTCGCTCGGATCATCGGGTCCCGGGAGAGGTCGAACGGACGCCGCGTTTTGGTGTTTATGACCTCCCGGACCATCTCGTCCTCCGGCCGCAGCGGCTTCCCCGAGAGATCGACGACTTCGAGTTCGCACTGGTCCTCGATCAACCGTGGAACGGGTTGCCCCCTCTCATTGGAGATCCGCGTTCGAAGTGCTTCGTGCCGGGCGGCGAGGCCGTTCACGGCGTTCTCGAGTGCGGCCACATTCAGCGCACCCTGGAGATGAAGGGCCATTGGAATGTGGTACACCGGCCTGTCAGGATCCAGTTGATGCAGGAACCACATCCTCTCCTGTGCGAAGGAGAGCACCGGTTTCGGCGGCAATTCCGCAGTGTCCGACGCGTTGGGGGCGGGTTCTGCCGCAGTACGCAATCGACGTTCCAGCAGCGCCCGTTTGGCCGGCGAGAGCTTCGCCAGGCGGTCGCTCAAGGTCGTTGACCGGTTCCCTTCGAATGAATTCCTCACTGTTCGCCTTCTCCTAGCATGGAAGCGGCCTCTTCCTCGGTCATTCCTTCAATTTCTGAAAGCAACTCTTCCAGTGGATCTTCTTCCGATCGCGACTCTTGGAGAAACTCGGCTAATGCGGCTACGGTCGGCCTCTCGAAGATCTTGCGGAGCGGCAGATCGAGCCCCAGATCCTGACGGATGCGTGCGATTACCTGCACGGCCCGCAGTGAGTGTCCCCCCAGAGCAAAGAAGTTGTCCTCCACGCCAACGTTTTCTACCCTCAGAATCTGCGACCAGATGTCCGCCAGGTCCCGTTCCAACTGATTCCAGGCAGAACGGCTCGCCGCGCGTTGCACCACCGCGGGAGGCGTGGGACGTGGCAGCGCCCTCCGATCAATCTTCCCGTTCGGCGTCAGCGGCAACCGCTCGACGAACGAGTAAGAGCTAGGAATCATCGCTGGAGGAAGGAGCCGGGTCAGGTACGCGACCAATTCCGGTATTTCCACTCCGTTCGCGGCTTCCCGCACGACGTAGGCAGCCAGTTCCTTCTGGCCAGACTCGGGTTCCCATCCGCATACATGACAGGACTTCACCTGGGGATGTCGTGCCAGTACCGAGCTAATTTCCTCCGGCTCCACCCGAACCCCGCGCACCTTCAGTTGGGCGTCTGTGCGCCCCACGACCTCCAGGCTGCCGTCGGGACGATACCGTCCCAGATCCCCTGTGCGGTAGACGATGTCGCCGGGATCCTCGCGAAAGGGATTGAGCACGAATCGCCGCTCGTTCTCAATGGCGTTGTTGATGTAGCCCTGTGTCAGAAACGGTGTGCGAATCAGAATCTCACCCGTTTCGCCAGCACCGCAAAGACGGTCATTCTCGCCAACCACCAGCAGTTGCGTATTCGGCAGTGGATGTCCGACCGGCAGCGGACCCGGGTCCGGCTGCCGCGACACAACTCCGAAAGCCTTGACCATCGTGGATTCGGTCGGCCCGTACAGATTGGCCGCTCGATACTCCCCGCCCACCTGTTGCCGAAAACGGCTGACCAACTCGCCCGTCAGAAGCTCTCCGGCGAATAGAACCCACCGAAGAGAATCCAGGGCGATTTCGGTGTTACGGCTGTCGAGCCACGCGCGCACCAGAGACGGAACCGTATGCAGGATTGTGATCTGTTCCCGCCGCAGCCAATCGATGGTGGTGTCGAGCGTGACACGATCGTCCGGCAGGCAGACGGCGGCGCCCGCCACCAGCGGGACGAAGATGTCTCTCAGAACCGGGTCGAACGACAGATTCGTTAGCTGGGCGATCCGGTCCCCCGTGCCGACGCTAAGGCGGTCAATCTCCCAACTGACGAAGTGGCTGAGGCCGCTATGGGTTCCGAGCACTCCTTTGGGAGTGCCGGTAGTGCCGGACGTGAAGAAGATGTATGCGGGGTCTTCCGGCCCGACCGCGGGGAGGGCCGCGGCCTGTGCCGTCTCTGTCGCCGGCCGTTCGGCCGGGTCGAAGTCCAGGACTTCCAGCCCGTCGGGGATCCCATCGTCCGGCCTCCGAGGGCCAATGCGAATGAGCAGCGACGCCCGGCTCTCCCGCAACAGCAGCTCGCGACGCCGATCAGGCAAGTCCGCGTCCACGGGCGCCAGGATGGCCCCGGCCGACAGCACACCCAGCATCGACACCACCGTGCCGAAGCTGGACGCACCCGTCACAGCCACCACGTCTCCCTTCTTGATGCCTCGCGCGGCGAGATCATACGCCAGTGCATTGGCGTTGCGCAGCGTCTCCTGGTAAGACCAGGCCCGCTGGCCTTGCCGCACCGCGGTCAGCTTCGGATGGCGTTCGGCCGTCTGTCGAAACAGCTCGGTTACCGGCCGATGTACCGGCTTCTCGATGGCGACCGCCGGATCCGGCAAGCGGTTCTTGTCCTCTGGTGTTACCAGCGACAAGCGTTCAATGCTCTTGTCCGGATGCGCCACACCCTGTTCGAGCAGATGGATGAGCTGCTGCAGAAGGCAATAGTAATGCCAAAGAAACGCTTAATGTATATGCCTA
>CAYLSS010000593.1:0-3924 GCA_964385765.1 uncultured Solibacteraceae bacterium | reverse complement strand
GGGGATCCTGCTCCTTCGACACCCACCGCGGCGCCATCGTCTACTGGGGTGGCGGGCATTGCGGCTACGGCGGCAACGACTACGACTTCTACGAAGTGGAGAACCACACCTGGACCGCCAGCCCGGCCGTACCCGAGTATCCCGAACGCGCCTGGGATCTCGGCATCAACCCCGCCGGCGTCACCTTCAGCGGCGCCCCCTGGATGCGGCATGGGCGGAAAATCTACGCCTATGATCCCGTTAGCCGTTTCATCGTCAACATGAAAACTGTCATGCTGACCGCCGGCTACGAACCGCCTACGCTTCAGCACATCGAACCCAAGAACCCAGACTTCGGCGCCGGCGAGAACTTCACCCGATCGCGCTATGTGAAGTGGGCGACCTGGATCTACGATCCGGCCCGCGAGAAGTGGGAGATTATTACCTCAGGCGTGCCAGGCCTGGATCTCACCGTCACCACGCCCCAGGGCGTCATGGCGGTCGACTACAACTGGGGCGCTCTCGATACCGCCGCCAGGGCCGATGCCCCAACCGGCGGCCGCCCGATGGTCGAGAACTCCGTCTACCTGCTCGACGTCGCTGGAAAACGCTGGAAAAAGCTCACCACCGGAGGTCCCTGGCCCCAAAACCTCTATGAGATGGTCGCCCTCGTCTACGATTCGAAGCGGAAGCAGTTGATCCTCCACGGCGCCGGACCGCGGCGTGACGAACTCTGGCGGTTCTCAGTATCCGGAGAACGCTGGGAGAAGATCGACCCTCAGTTCGGTCAGGGTACCGGCGGGAAGCCACCGGTCTGCCGACGCGAGGCGGTCTACGTGCCTGGTGAGGATGTGATGCTGACCGCCGGCTATCCAGCCGGAAATCCGGATGATTCCGCCGTCTACGCCTACCACGTGGGCGCGAACCACTGGGAAAAGTTGGATATCCAGCCTCCTCCAGGGAGGCAGCAAAGGGATGTCGTTGCGCAGAACCGCGCCTGGACCTATGACCCCGAGCACAATCTGGTTCTGATGGTCCTCGGAGACCGGCACGGCGATCAGGCGAAAGCACAGGTCTTCGCCCTTCGGTATCGCTCGGGTGCCGAGTAACCAAAGAGATCCGGCAGGCTCTTCAATTCCCTACCCCCACCCCTGAGGGGCCAAGCTGAAGCGGCTGCCGGCTCTTAGGAGTTAGGCGCAAGTTGAACGCCCTTCAGCGTAGCCAGCCAAGTTGCGATTTCTCGGATCTCCTTTTTAGACAACTGTGTACCTAGCTGATATTCACCCATTACAAGAATCGTCTCCTCCAGCGTCTCCACCGCTCCATCGTGCAGGTACGGCGCGGTCTCGGTGACATTGCGCAGGCTTGGAACCTTAAAGACGAAGCGGTCTCGTGGATGTCCCGTCACACGGTGGCGGCCGAGGTCCGTCTTATCCGGCCAGCTCTTGACGATGCCGAGGCGCGAGTACATCGTCCCGCCGACATAGACGCCCCGATGACAGGTCGGGCAGCCGGCGTCTGTGAAAGTGGCGAATCCCTGTTTTTCCTCGGGACTAAGGGCCGCGGCGTCTCCTTGCAGGAAGGCGTCCCAGCGGGATGGCGTGACCAGGGTGCGCTCGAACGCGCCGATCGCCAGGGCGGCATTGTCGAAGTTCACCGCAGATTCCTCGCCCGGAAAAGATTCGGCGAAGGCCTCGCGGTAGGCCGGATCCGCGCGCAGTAAGGCTTCAACCTTGTCGGCCGAAGGCATGGCCATTTCGACGGGATTGAGAATGGGGCCCTTGGCTTGCTCCTCGATGGTGGCGGCGCGGCCGTCCCAGAACTGGACGAAATGTCCAGCAGCGTTGTAGACGGAGGGAGAGTTGCGGTCCCCCGCTTGACCAGCGTGGCCCTCGCTGACCGGCTTGCCGTCGGCGCCGTAATGCTCCAGCGGATGGCAGGTGGCGCAGGAAATCTGCCCGCCCGCCGAGAGCCTCGGGTCGTGGAATAGCCGGCGTCCGAGCGCGACCTTCGGCGGCGTGACCGGGTTGTCTTTCGCTGCCATCACCTCTGGCAGCGGTCCGAAGGAGCGCAGGATGCCGCGGTCGAGATAGGCTTTCTCACCCGAGTCCGCACAGCTCAGAACCATTCCGAGCGGGAGGAGGAGAAGCAAGAGTCTGTTCATCGCGAATCGATTGACCGGTTTTTCCGGATTTTGACACTCGGCGGCGCGCGAGTCTCATGTCTACTAGATTAGACTCAAAAGTGGAGGCGATGATTTATGCGTACTGAGTGCACTGCTGATAACGCTGTCTGTTTCCTGATCGGGGTCGGAGTAGGCGCTGGAATCGCGCTGCTGATGGCGCCGCAGTCGGGACGCCGCATGAGGCGGCAGATCATCCGCAGGGCGGAGGACGCCCAAGAGTACCTCGAAGAGTTAGGCGAGGAAATGATCGCGCGTGGCCGTGAGATGGTGGACCGCGGTCGCCGCGAAGCGGAGCAGAAGCTCAAACAAAGCTAGCACGCCGTCTCCACCACGGCGAAGGCAGGCCAACGCCGCCGGCGACATTGGCTGCCGCCCGAGCTGCAGCTCCTCGTCCGGCCGGCGTCGGCCCTCCATTCAGCGACGCCGAGTGTCATCGGTGAATCCGGCGCCTACTCACACGCGCCGCCCTGCTGGGACATCCCCCCGCCCTAGGTGGTAGTGAGGGGCCTCCTTTGGCTCACGCCAAGGGCCGGGTGTAGAATCGCGGCATGATCACCCGCCGGAAATTCACCGCGAGCCTGGCCGCCCTTACCGCCACCGGCGGGGCCGTGGACGCAGCCGCCTTTCCCCCTCAAAAAGCGCGCTTGATGCCGGGTCCGCGAAAGGCCGACGCCTGGGAGCCCAAGGTCGCCGAGAACATAGGCAACCTCGATGACGATACGCTCGCTTGGCAGGCTCAAATGGGCCATCGCTGGGTGGTGCTCCAGGGTACCGACTGGATCGATCGCGACGGGAAAGGCTATTGGACGCCCGCCGATCTGCGGCCGCTCCAGAAGAAGTGCCGTGGCTTCGGGCTGCACCTGACCACCATTATGATTCCGCTCGAGTGGCTGAAGCCGCCAATGCTGGGGGCACCTGATCGGGATCGGTGGATCGAGAACATACAGCGATCGATCAAGGCCGGCGCCGAGGCCGCGATCGACGTCTTTGAATGGCGCTGGTCGCCGGACTTCAAGTGGGGCGCTGAGGTCGGCTATTACCAGACCACGGGCCGGGGCGGGGCGGGTTTGAAGGCGTTCGACTACGGCCGCATCGCCGTCGCGCCTCCGTTCCCCGATATCGGCGAGATCTCGAAAGAAGAGTTATGGGACCGGATGGTCTACTTCGCCAGGCCCGTGGCAGAGGCGGCGGAGCGCGCCGGAGCCCGTATCTCGTGCCATCCGAAGGACCCGCCGGTCAAGTCGATGCGCGGCGTGGAGCGGCTGATCACGAACACCGATGAGATCGAGGCGTTCGTAAAGGCCGTCGACAGTCCCGCGCACGGCTTCACATTCTGCCAGGGGACGGTCACCGAGATGGGCGTCGACGTGATCGAGGCCATCCACCGGATCGGTGCGATGGGCAAGATTCATCACGTGCACTTCCGCGGCGTCCGGGGAAGCGTGCCCCGCTATGTCGAAACGTTCATCGATGAAGGCGACGTCGACATGCTCGCTGCGATGCAGGCCTACCGGGACACCGGCTATGCCCATGCGATGGTCTCGGACCATACGCCGGAAGTCGTGGGCGACTTCCGCGGCGGGCGCATCGGACGTTCGTTTTCGCAGGGCTACATCCGGGGTCTGCTCGAGGCGGTGAATGCCGCCGGCCACCCGCTCGGACCTGGAACGTCCGAATACCGGCTGAAGCTCGGCAAAGGGCTCCGCGATGTGGGCGACGAAACACTGCAGTTCTTCCAGCAGATGGGTGTTCAGCATGTC
>CAYLSS010000592.1:0-3932 GCA_964385765.1 uncultured Solibacteraceae bacterium | reverse complement strand
GGGCCAGCGTCCGCGGGGCGCAATTCCTGATCCTGGCCGCCAAAGCGCGGGCGCTCATGCATCGCCGGTATCACGTCAGCCTCCAGGACATCCAGAATCTGCTCACTCCGGTCATGCGGCACCGCATTTTGCTGAACTTCCAGGCCGAATCCGAACGGCTCGATTCCGATAACATCCTCGCGAGACTGCTTGAGTGGATGCCGGAGCCGAAAGGAGACTAGGTGGTAACTCGCCCTATCCAGCAGCGCTTTCTCGATCCCACGGTGCTCGCCGGGATTGCGGGGCTCGACCTCGTGGCCAAGACGGTGGTCGATGGATTTGTGGCGGGACTCCACCGCTCTCCTGACTTCGGCTTCAGCCAGGAGTTCGCCGAGTACCGCGCCTATTCGCCGGGAGACGATCTGCGCCACGTCGACTGGAACGTCTTTGCCCGGACCGAACGCTGTTACCTGAAGCGTTACCACGGAGAAACCAACACGCGTGTGACCGTGCTGCTGGACGCAAGTTCGTCGATGGGCTACGGTTCCCACGGGGTATCGAAGATCGATTACGCTCGATTTCTCGCCGCGTCGCTTGTGTACCTGGCAGGCAAACAGCGCGATGCGACCGGGTTGATCGTCTTCGATGATGAGGTTCGCAACTATGTTCCACCGTCGACGCGGCAAGGTCAACTGGCGCGTCTGATGCACGCGATCAACGACGCCGAACCAGCGGCGCGGACGGACTTCGCGAAGCCATTCATCCATTTCCAGCAGTTTCTGCGCCGGCGCGGCCTGGTCGTGGTCATTTCGGACTTCTTCGAGTCGCCGGAGGAAGTGGTCAAGACGGTGGAGCCGCTGCGCCATCGCGGCAACGAGGTGATGATGTTTCACATTCTGGACCCGGAGGAAATCCGGCCCAGGCTGCGGGAAACCATGACGTTGATCGACATGGAGACCGATGACCGTCTGGAGGTTTCGCCGGAGTTCGCCACCAATCAATATCCGGAACGCATTGACGCCCATCTGGAGCGGTTGAAGAGCAAGTCGCAGGGCTCGGGCCTCGATTATTTTCTGTTATTGACGGATCGGCCGCTCGACGCGGGACTCCGAGAGTATCTTGCCATCCGGCAGGGGAGGTTGTAGGTGGGCTTTCTTGCGCCAGGGCTATTGGCCGCCGCGGTAGCCATCGGGCTGCCCATCTACTTACACCTGCTGCGGCAGCACCGGAGCACGCCGAGGGAGTTCAGCTCATTGATGTTTTTCGAGCGTTCGACGCAAAGCTCGATCAAGCAGCGGCGTCTGCGCCACTTGCTTCTGCTCGCGCTTCGAGTCGCTGCGCTGTTGCTGCTGGTGCTCGCTTTCGCCGGCCCCTACCTGCTGTGGACTTCCCCGGTTCTCGGGGGAGGCCGCAAACTGCTTGTTCTGGTAGTGGACAATTCGTTCAGCATGCGCGCCGGGGACCGTCTTGAGCGTGCGAAGGACGAAGCGCTGGCTGCGCTGCGGTCACGCGGTGCGGGCAACGAGGTGCAGGTCGGCGCGCTGGGTATGCGGTTGGAGTTCCTGACGCTGCCGACATCGGACCCCGAAGAGGCCACCGCCGCCATTCGTTCCATCGAGCCATCCGACATGAGGAGCTCGTACGGGGAATTAGCCCGCGCCATCCGGGCGACTTCCGAAAGCACCCGTCTGCCGATGGAAGTCCATCTGTACACGGACGTGCAGAGGACCTCGATGCCCGGCTCTTTCGGAGATCTGGCGATTCCGGACTCGGTGAGCCTCTTCGTTCATCCGGTGGTGGATGACCAGGAGCCGAACTTCGCCATCGAGAACGTCATTGCTCCTGCGAGCGTGTTCGATCCGGAGCAGGCCAGTGTTCAGGTCACCGTCGCGGGATACGGTACCGAGAGCGCCCGGAAAACGGTGTCCCTGCTCGTGGACGGAGAAGCGGTCGATTCGAAGTCCGTGGAGGTGCCGGACACCGGAAGAGCGACGGTCGAGTTTCAGCCGTTTCCGGTCCGCTACGGTTTCAATCGATGCGAGGTGAGGATGGAGGCGGACGACGCGCTTCCCGAGGACAACAGTTTTCTCTTCGCCGCCGAGCGGGCCGACCCGCGCCAGATCCTGTTCGTGCACAGCGGGCGGCAAAGCTCGCGTGACCTTCTCTATTTCCGCTCGGCCATCGAGGCGGCGCCGGACGGAGCGTTCCGGTTGCAGGGAATGGAGATGCGCCGGGCTGCCGATGTGGACCCGTCGCGATATGCCGTGGTCGTATTGTCCGATCCGGGAAGACTCCCGGGCGGTTTCGAGGAAAAGCTGAAGCAGTATGTGCGAACGGGTGGATCGGTCATGATTGCCGCCGGTCCGGCTACGGCTCGGCTGGATCGAGTGCCGGTGATGGAACTGCCGCTACTTGAGCCGTTATACGCCTCCCGCGACCATGAGCGCTTCCTCGCGGCTGCCGCGTCCGACGCCGCTCATCCGGCAGTCGGCGTGGATAAGATCTTCGAGGCGGTGAAATTCTACCAGGTAGCGCGGGTCGACCCGGGTGAAGCGACGGTGCTCGGGCGGCTGGCTGGCGGGGTCCCGCTGCTGGTTGAGCGACGTATCGGCGAGGGGCGCACGATCTTGTTCGCTTCCACCTTCGACAACGTGTCGAATGACCTGCCGCTCCATCCGGTGTTCGTTGCCTTCGTGGAGCGCGTGACGCGGTATCTGGGCCGTATCGAAGAGAGGGCCTCGGCCAGTTGGGTGGGCGACTTCGTCGACGTACGGGTGGCCGAGCAAGGACAGCAGGCGATTGGCGCCGAGGTAATTGGCCCGGATGGGAACCGCGCCCTGTCGCTCGAAGACGCGGCTAGCGCGGCCAGCTTCCCGGTGGACGAGGTTGGCTATTACGAGATTCGCCGGCCAAACGAGCGCAATGAGATGGTTGCCGTCAATGCCGACCGCCGCGAGGCGAACCTGGCGATTCTCGCGCAGGACACCCTGGATCTGTGGGAAACTCGGCACAACAGCACCGGTATGGACGAAGGCGCCGCGACAGTCAAAGAAGTTCAGAATCCGTTGCGGCTCGGATGGCATTTTCTATTGTTGGCCTTTCTCGTAATGGTGTCCGAATCAGCGCTCGGAGCGAAGTATTTGGGTATTGACAGGGGTGCAGCATGAATCCACTGGATCAAATCAACTCGTATCTGAGGAGTCTCGAAGCGCGGTTGCGACTTCGGGAGGTGAGCCGCGGCGCCGCGCTAATCGGCGCGGTGGCGCTGGGAGCGACGGTGGGCCTTGTCCTGATGACAAACGCCTTCGCCTTCTCAGATGCAAGCGTAATCAGCGCCCGCGTGGTCCTGTTCCTGGCCATCGCCTTCGCCCTGGGCTTCGGCATTGTCATTCCGCTGTTGCGCCTGAACCGGAGGCGTGCGGCTCGCCGGGCTGAAGAAGCCTTTCCGGAGTTCGAACAGCGGCTGCTGACCTTCGCCGAGGCGCCGCCGGAAGGCCGATCTGAAGCCTTCATGGAGCTTCTCGCTGACGACGCGCTTCCAGTGGTGCGCCATGCCGGACCGGATCGCCTGGTCACGGGCGGCCGGATTGCGGCGTTCTTCGGCGCGGCGGCGACGACGATCGGCGTCCTCATCTAGCTGACCACCGCCGGCCCCGGCTTCCTTGGCTACGGCTCCTCGCTGTTGTGGGCAGGCCATGCCCGCAGCGAGCAGCCCTTCTATGACATTCGCGTATCACCCGGCGACAAGACCGTGCGCCGCGGCGGCGATCAGCTTGTCTCCGTCCACCTGCTCGGATTTCAAGCGCAGGAAGTCCGTCTCTATGGGCGCTATGAAAGCGCATCGAAATGGGAAGAAGTCCTGATGCAGCCGGAACCTGGGGGGGCGGGCTTCGAGTTTCTCTTTGCCGGTTTACCGGAAGCCGTCGACTACTACATCGAAGCGGGCGCAGTGC
>CAYLSS010000591.1:2402-3938 GCA_964385765.1 uncultured Solibacteraceae bacterium | reverse complement strand
GCCGGAGGATATAGCCCCGCTGGCGGTCTTGCTCAGCGCTCCCGGATCGGATTTCATCACGGGTCAGGTAATCCCCGTCGATGGAGGGTATACGACTACTGCTCGCTGGCCTTATACCCCCTGATCGGCGGTAGCCAGGTAGGGCTAGGTGCTGGTACAGTTTGAAGTGTGGAAGTTCACAGGTCAATGAAAAGGGAGTTCTGGGCCTCAAACATTATCCTGGAATGTTATAAGATAGGTGTGCCGCCGAGCAGCAGTTCAATTCCATCGCCCGAGGGTGTCGATGGCAGACGAGACTGAAAAAAATCATCATTCGCAGTCACTTCCTCCGCTGGCGCAGCACCGCAGGAGAACTGGGGTCACGCTTGAGCAGATTGCTGACACCACTAAGATCAGCACCGGCTTTCTGCGCGCCATCGAATCTGAGGAGTTCCACAAGTTGCCGGGGGGAATCTTTGCGCGGAGCTACATCCGCCAATATGCTTCAGCGATCGGCTTCGATGAGGAAGAGCTTCTGGCACGCTATCACCGTCAGAGCGGAAGTAAAGAGGAAGAAAAGACCTCCTCGGAGTCCCAGCCTTCTGAAAGGAAGTCTCGCAGACGTTCCGGTAAGGACTGGTTTCGCCTGCTCAGCCCGATACGGTTTCTGTAGCGGGTTAGCGGCTCTTCTTCCTCTTCTCTTATCGCTTGCGCTGCCGGTGTGGCCGGCGACGATTTCCGGATCCGTGGTCGAGAATCGTACCGGCCGGCCGCTCGCGAGGACCCGGATAATGCTGACTGCTCGCCAAACCAATGGCGAGGTGCCCCCCACCAGAATGTTCGCGGGCCCTGGCGGCCAGTTCCAATTCGCGGGACTGCCGGCGGGAATCTACCTGCTGAGGGCCGAACGCGACGGCTACGCCGAATACCGCCACGGGCAGCAGGATTTTGAGGCGCCCGGATCCCCCATCGTGCTTGGCGCCGACGGCCAGTTCTCTGCCCAGATCCGTTTGCGAAGGCTCGGCGTTGTGACCGGAACGGTGACAGACCAGAACCAGGTCGGATTAGAAAAGGTGCCGGTCCATGCCTACCTGCAGGACGAGACGTGGCGCCCGGTGGCCACTACCGTCACCGATGACCGGGGCGTGTATCGACTGAGCGGCTTGGAGCCCGGCCGTTATGTGGTCCGCACGGCTGCCAGGGCGCTCGAGGACGGCGTGGGCCTGCTGCCCACCTACTACGGTCAGGTGGCCCGGCTGGGTCAGGCACGGGTCCTGGAAGTCACTCTCGATCAAGAGGTTACAGGCGTCGACCTAGCCCCCATGCGGGGCCGCCTTGGGAGTCTGAGCGGCCGCGTCGTAGGAGCTTGGGCGCGCGAGGTCCTGCTGCTCTCCGAGGTCGGACCGCGGCGTGCGCCGGTGAAACCCGGAGGCCGCTTCGAGTTCGGCCCCACCGAGCCGGGACAATATCAGCTCCTTGTCGATCCGGAGCCATCGGCCTCAACGGTTTCGATAATGACCAGATACATACCGGGGTTGAAGGATTCCACCGGAATGG
>CAYLSS010000591.1:0-2392 GCA_964385765.1 uncultured Solibacteraceae bacterium | reverse complement strand
GATCCGGAGCCATCGGCAGCCCCTGGCCTGGCGGCCTGGCGCCAAGTGACCATGGGGGAGACCGATCTTGAGGTCGATCTCGAGATGGGAATCGCTCCAAAGCTCACCATCGTCTGCCAGCCCGTCGCGAACGCCCGCATCGACACTCGGCTGGTGTCGATCTTCCTTCGAAGAGCTGAATCCGGCGGCACACCCGTACGTATGAGTTGCGGCCAATCAACCGTTTGGGGAGCCGGGAACCTGCATATCGCCGTAGCCACTCCGTTGGACTACTACCCGGTCGCCATCCTCGAGGGGGAACGTGGAGCGGTGCATCAACTGCGCTTGCGACCGGCCCAGGAGCAGCAGGTGTCGATCCTGCTGAGCGACCGTCCGGGGGCGTTGACGGGCACCGTCCGGGCGGACGCTGATCCGGCACTGGGAGCGCCCGTGTTTCTCACCGCTCATGACGAGGAGTTGCGAAGCCGATTGGGAGGCATGCGATCGGAGCGGACCGATGAGAATGGAAAATACCGCTTCGGAGGGCTCCCTCCAGGGCGATATGAGGTATTCAGCAGCTACCAACTCCGGGATCCGGAACAGGACGGCTGGCCACCTGGCTCCGGAACCGCGGTCCGGGTTGAAGAAGACGAAGAAGTCATTATGGACCTACAAGTTACAAATTTCCGTTAAACTTTTTTTTGTTTTTCTTCTAAAGTCCGGGAGAAGTGTGCCGATAAGCGCAATGAGGAGGTTCGGAGGCCGCAGGCTGGCCTTCAAGCCGAACTGAGTCTATGAAGGTACACGATCCGAACTTGACGAACGTCGCCTCCGAGAACCTGCGAGGCACCGGCGTAGACCGGGCGCAACAGGCGGAGCAGATCGCTCGCCGCGGGGGCAAGGTTGCTCCGGGTGCGGGCGAAACTCCGGATTCCGTCGCGATTTCGGGACTGAGCGCTGGGCTGCGGGCGGTGAACGTCGACTCACCGCAGCGGGTGGCCCGCATCGAGAAGCTTGGCGACGACGTGGCGGCGGGCAAGTATCAGGTGGATGCGGGGGCGGTAAGTCGCAGCATCATTGAGAATGCGCTGCGGCCGCGAGTATGAGCTGGACAGGAGAGTCGGCGGGCTCGCTGGACGGGGCGTGGTCGGCTTTAGCTGAGGTGTGCGAGCTGTTGCTCGCGGCGACGCCGGAGGCCGTTCTGGCATGCGAACAACTCTTGGAGGGCGTTGCGCGTTCCTTGCGGGAAACCAAGGCAAGTGCGCCGTCCGGCGAGCTGAATGCACTGACGAGAGAGATCGCTGTGGTTGCCGCGCTGGTGACCCAGGCCAACGGCTGCTTTGAGGATCGGGTCCGAAAGCTCAAGACGGCCACGGCAGGCTACGGTGCCCGCGGGGAGATCCAGGAGACGCCCGCCGCCAGCGGCGCTGTCGTCTTCCGCGGGTAGGCGCCCGGGGCTGAGCCCAAAAATCGCTCCGCTGCGCGGCAGGAGTGTACCAGCGGGCAAGGAGTACCTATGTCGAATCTGCTGACATCGCTGAGAACCGCCGCCAAGTCAATGAGGGCCTACGAAACCGCCCTCACCGTCGTCCAAAATAACGTCACTAACGCCAGTACCCCCGGCTATGTGAAGCAGGAAGCCGATCTGGTGTCGCTGGCGTTCCAGCCAGAACTGCACCTCTCCGGCGGCGTCAAGGTGAAGTCGCTGACGAGCAGCCGAAACACATTCAGCGAAAGGGCGGTTTGGCAGCAGGCTGAGCGCAACGGCCGGGCAGGCCAGTTGTCGAGCGCCTTGAACCAGGTCGAACCCATCTTCGATATCGCGTCGGACTCGGGAATCGCCGGCGCGATTGACCGGCTTTACGGAAGCTTCTCGCTACTGAGCGTCACGCCCAATGACCTGCCGGCAAGGCAGGAGGTGATACGCCGGGCGGATGACCTCTCACGAGAATTCGCGTTCGTCGCCAAGTCATTGGCCCAGGAAACTGACAACGCACGCCGCGAACTGAGCAATGTCGTGGACGAGATCAACTACCTGGCTGGCGAAATCCAACGCATGAACCTCGAGTTCCGCCAGGACTACCGCAAGCGGGACGATGCCGGACTCAACGCCCGGCTGTACTCCGCGCTCGAGCAGCTTTCCGAAGTGGTCGACTATACGGCGCTACCCCAGGCCGACGGTTCGGTCACCGTCCTGATCGGCGGCCGTACCCCTCTCGTGATCAGTGACAAGGTATTCCAGATCCAGGCGGATATCAGCGGCCTCCAGACCGAGATTCAGGATTACACCAATAAACCCATCACGGACCAGATCCATCAGGGCAAGCTGAAAGGCCTGCTCGAGTACAGGAACGACCTCCTCCCCTCCTACATGAACGACTTAAACCGGCTGGCGCAAACAATCGCCGATCGC
>CAYLSS010000590.1:0-3938 GCA_964385765.1 uncultured Solibacteraceae bacterium | reverse complement strand
TGCTTGCCGGCCGCCAGGGTGTCGAGGATCATCCTGCGATGCCAATGGTCGGGTGTGGCGATGACCACTGCGTCAACGTCCTTGTTGTTGAGGACATCCTCGTAGGCCTTGGTGGTGGCGATCTTACCTCCGGTATCTTCCTTGGCGCGGCGCAGATAGCCGTCATAAAGATCAGCGACGATCACCGGCCGGACGCCCTCGATGCGCTGGAACTTCTGCAGCAGGTAACTGCCGCGAACTCCGGAACCAATGAAGCCCATGCCGATCTGATCGTTGGGAGTGGCGGCTTTGAGCGAAAATCCGGACTCGACCATCTGATAAATCGCTGCCGCTCCCGCGGCGTTTATAAACTGTCTTCTGGATGGCATTTTTGACTAACCCTTCTTAAGGATTACCTTTTCGATTACGCTCTTTGTGAGCATCACGCCTCGCTTTTCGTCCTCCCAGATCTGATCAATGGGTAACTGGCGGTCCTTCCGGCGGTCGCCGGTGCGGCTGAGGCTGGATTCAATGCCCCAGAAGCCGTGGTAACCGGCATCGAGGCAGATTCGGAGGAGTTTTTCGAGGTCATAGCCCGGATGTGTGCCGTTGTTGGTCCAGGCCGCCTTTACGGAAATACCCTTCGCATAAGGCACAAGACGACGGATTACTTCGTAGTGATCGGCCCCAGGGTTGACGTTTCCGAAGTCCGGGAGCGTGCCAAAGTCCGGATCGTTGACTTCTTCCATGAGCGCCACAAGTACGTCCGGGTCCGATGAAGCGCCGCCGTGATTTTCGATAACAACGTTCATTTCCGCCGTCCTGGCATACTCGAGCAGGTCGGAAAAGCTTTCGGCAGATCGTTTGACGATCTCTGCTTCCTGACCGGCAAAAGGTCGCGGTCCGCCGAGGTTGCAGCGGATGGCGTGACAGCCCAGGTAGTGACCGACGTCGATCCACTTGCGATGGGCCCGCGCGGAGTTCATCCGCTCGGTCTTATCCGCGCTGGCCATGTCGCCCTCGTGGTCGCACATGATAAGGACGTACTTCACCCCATGGTCGTCACCAGCACGCTTGAGCTGTTTGAGGTATCCGAGCGTGGGGTTCTCGAAGAACTGGTTGACAAACTCTATGCCGTTAATGCCGAAGTCGTCGCGGCAAATCCGGGGAAGATCGAGATTTTCCCACTTGTTACCGATGAAGAAGCTCCGATTGATCGACCACGCGGCGAGGGAGATATCGTCTTTTTCAGGCCGGGCAGCGGCGGATGCGAGTCCGGACGAGAGGGCCGCGGCGGCGGCCGTTGCGTTGGCGATGAATTTACGGCGCGAGGCGCCCGCTGGCGTGCTCATACATTCGGCATTATATCTCGCCGGGAGCGTTGATCCCTTTAGTTGACGATTGTCAAGTCGCGGTTGGCTTTGCAAACGGCCATTGCCGCTGGCCGCGAGCGACGATGAGATAGATGAGCACACCAATGCCGAGCGTCAGCAGGCCGAAGAGGATGAACTTCAGCCCGAGCGAGCTGAACACGTACAGGTAGCCGGCCAGCGAGATGATCGGAGGAAGAGGGTACAGCCACATTTTGAAAGGCCGTTCGATGTCCGGACGGCGCGCCCGGATCAGGAACACGGCGATCACTTGAGCATTGAACTGGACCACAATGCGGGCCGCCATCAGCGCTAGGATGACCTCCTGCAGTGTAAAGAAGCTGGCGATGACGGCGCCGACGCCGATCAGCAGCAGCGAGCGGTGCGGAAACTCTTTCGTCGGATGCAGTTCACCGAACCAGCGCAGAAACACGCCGTCCTTCGCGGCGGCGTAAGGGACGCGAGAGTAGCCAAGCAGGAGGGCGAAGATGGAAGCGAAGGCCGTCACCACGATCATCCCGGCGAGCACATAGCCGGCCCACTCACCGTAGGCGCGACCCATGAATTCAGAGCCGATGGATTCAGAGATCATCGCCTCCCGCCACGGCAGCACACCGATGAAGCCGAACGAGATGGCCACGTCGATGATGGTCACGCCAATAATCGAATAGACAACCGCCCTCGGGATGGTACGGCCGGGTTCCTTCACTTCGGCGCCGAGATAGCACACCTGGTAATAACCAAGGAAAAGATAGAGCACATTCGCGGTGCCCTGGCCAAGGCCCTGCATGAAGCTCATGTCGAACCGGAAGGCGTCGGCGGGCAGGCTGAAAGCCAGATCCGGATTGAAGTTGATAATGCCAGTGAGAATCACCCAGCCGGTGGTCACGATCATCGTGATCCACAGCCCGAGCATGATCTTCGCGATGTCGGTAATCTTGCGATAGAGCGTGAAGATAAGAAAGACAGCGATTCCAGCGGCCATGAACTTCATCTGAAGATCGGTCATGGAGGGCCAGAAAACCTTCAGATACTGGACCAGGCCGATGTTGCCGCTAGCGATCTCCAGGGGACCCGCAAACAGTAACTGCCAGACGAACAGGAAGGCCATCAGGCGTCCCCATGTCCGCGGCCCAAAGCCCTCGCGAACGAAGACGTAGGTTCCGCCGGCCGCGGGCATGGCCGCGCCCAACTCCGCGACGACGAGTCCGTCTGAGATCGCAATGAGCACCCCGACCAGCCAGGCCAGATAGGAGTGCGGCCCTCCAAGGGTGGAAAGAATGAGCGGGATGGCAATGAATGGGCCGATCCCAACCATGTTCGACATGTTGATTGACGTGGCGTTCAGTACACCGAGGCGGCGCTGGAGAGAGGGGCCGGAGGTTTCGCTCATGGTAGAGCAGGCTAGCACATTCGCGGAGAGAGTTTGCGTGCCGCGATAAGACAGGCTCCACCACGTGGCGCTGGGGAGGCGCGCCGCGCCGGGGAGTCAGTTATCCAGGAACCTGGACTGCGCCTCCCGGTTTTCGCGGCGCCATTAAGAGGTCCTTTTCGCCAGCCGCCGCGCTGTTGCTAGCGCAGGTGGTGCGACGGGGTGTAACGCTTGACTTTGATGTTACGGAATTCGATCGGCGCGCCTTCGGACTGAAGACAGATATAGCCGACGCGGGGGTCGGCGTTCGCGCCGAGCCCGACCACCGCGCCGTTGACCACAGTGGCCACCCGGCCTTCCTCCGAATACACCTCGACGGTATTCCACTCGCCGACAGGCCTGGCGTTGTAATGGATCAGCTCCCCGCCATCCATCTTGGTGCGTAGCGGGAAGACGCGCCCGAGGTGGGAGTAGTAGAGCTGGGCTTCGATGGCGTTCGGCAGGGCAGCGTCTTTCTGAACATGGAACAGGACGCCGCTGTTGCCCAGGCGGGTGAAGCGTACCTCGACGTGAAAGACGAAGTTGTCGTAGACGTCACTGGTGCGGATGTAGCCGAGCGGTTCGCCCGTGGTCTTGAGGATGCCGTTGTCGACGCTGAAGGTCTCTTGGTCGCCGAGGGTGTCGCCGTGGAACACCTCGATGTCGTCATTGGTTCCGCCGGGTTCCTGGACAACCACGACCCAGCCGTCGAGGTTCTTGCCATTGAAGAGTTGGGTCCAGCCCTGGTCGTAGGTCATGGCCGGGTCGCGGTAGTCGCCGTTCTGCTGCGCGGAGAAAGGAAATGCCGACCGGAGGAGGAATGCAATCAGTGCAGTCGATTTCTGAATCATGGATCAGCTCCGGATTCTTATTATTCCAGAGGCGGCTGGAAGAAGGCTTTACCGCCGATGCCTTTAACGGGGCTTCATTCGACGCTGGGTCGCGAAGTCCAGAGCAAACCCTCCTCGTCCACACGACCGCGCCGAATGAAGCGGGCTACTTCAAAAGTCGACTCCGAGGTCG
Organism: uncultured Solibacteraceae bacterium; assembly: GCA_964385765.1. Taxonomy (GTDB): domain Bacteria; phylum Acidobacteriota; class Terriglobia; order Bryobacterales; family Bryobacteraceae; genus CAWELS01. The sequence goes on along the minus strand of CAYLSS010000590.1, from coordinate 155 downwards.
TTCCACTCCATCACTTCCTTGTGATAGGTCGCTTCGCGGCCGAGGATAGCCGTCAAGGCGCCGGTGGCGCCCACGTCAATGCCGGCGGGCGGTTCGCGTTCGCCGCGTATCGCGGCCAGAAAAGCCTTCATGTGCGCCTTGTTATCCTCTTCGAT
>CAYLSS010000589.1:3419-3942 GCA_964385765.1 uncultured Solibacteraceae bacterium | reverse complement strand
ACCGCCCAGAGCCACTACCAGCAGGCCATCCATTTCGTCACGCATGAGATGCGTTCTCCGCTCACGGCCATCCAGGGCTCGAGCGAGCTGATGGGCCGCTACCAACTGCCCGAGGAAAAGAGCAAGCAACTCGCCCAGATGATCAACACCGAGTCAAAGCGCCTGGCCCGCATGATCCAGACCTTCCTCGACGTCGAACGCATCACCGAAGGACAGATTGAGCTGGAGCACGAACCGTTCCAGGCAACCGAGCTCGTCGATGTCTGCCTGCATCGGGTGGAGCCGCTGGCCGAGCGAAAACGGATCGGCCTGCGCATGGGACGGCTGGATGAGTGCCGCCTGACGGGCGACCGGGAACTCATCGAGTACGCCGTCTATAACCTGTTGAACAACGCGGTGAAGTACTCACCCACCGGCACGGAGGTCACCGTCTTCTCGCACAAAAACGGCGACGCCTTCCGCCTCTCTGTTCGAGACCAGGGCATCGGTATGGACGAAAAGGAGATCAAGAGCATCTTCAAGA
>CAYLSS010000589.1:1144-3409 GCA_964385765.1 uncultured Solibacteraceae bacterium | reverse complement strand
CTTCCGGCGAGATGGGTACCGGCATCGGCCTGTCAATCGTCGAGCAGATTGTCACGCACCATGGCGGGCGCATGGAAGTCACTAGCAAACCCGGCGCCGGTTCCTGCTTCACCATCGTGCTCCCGGCGGGAAGAGAACCCGGCAAGGTCACCGGAGTAGGATAATTGGTAGTTGTCAGTGAATCGTCTGCTCATTGTTGAAGACGACAGTTCTGTCCGGACGACGCTCGTCACCATGCTCGAGATCGAGGGCTATCAGGTGGATGCCGTCGCCACCACGGACGATGCTCTCGAGTTGCTCGATACGACCAGCTACCCGATCGTCATCTCAGACATCTACCTCGACGAACGCACCGGCCTCGACGTGCTCGAACGCGCCAAGCGCGCCAATCCCGACTGCGCTGTCATCCTCATGACCGGCCGCGGCACCATCGAAACGGTGATGAAGGCGACCGAAAACGGCGCCTACGATTACCTCGCCAAACCCTTCGATCTCGACAAGATGCTGGCCACCATCAAACGCGCCGAGGAGGATTTGGTCGCCGAAGACAAGGACACGAGCGCGGCCATCGATGATCTCCCCGAGAGCGAGATGATCGGCAGTTCCTCGGCCATGGTGGATATCTACAAGACCATCTCCCGGGTCGCCCCCACCGACGCGACCGTCCTGATCGAAGGCGAAACCGGGACCGGCAAGGAACTGGTTGCTCGGCTGGTCCACCAGAACTCGAAGCGGTCCGGCCAGCCGTTCATGCCGGTCGACTGCGGCTCTATCGCGCCATCATTGCTCGAAAGCGAACTGTTCGGCGCGCTCCGGGGATCCTACACCGGCGCCGATCGCGACCGCATCGGCGTCCTCGAAGCCGCCAACAAAGGCACCGTTTTTCTCGATGAAATTGGCGATGTCGAACATGGCTTCCAACTCAAGCTGCTGCGATTTCTGCAGGAGCGCCAGATCCGGCCCATCGGCTCTTCGCGGCCCCACTCGGTGGACGTCCGCATCCTCGCCGCCACCAATCGGGATCTGCAGAAGCTCGTGGAAGAAGGCAAGTTCCGGGAGGACCTCTGGTTCCGCCTGAACGTCGTGCGCATCAGCGTTCCGCCATTGCGCGAGCGCCACGGTGACATCCGGCTCCTGGCCAATTTCTTCCTGCAGCGCTACAACAGCCGCTACGGACAAAACGCCCGGTTGGGGGAATCCGCGATCCGCATGATGGAGCAGTACCGGTGGCCCGGCAATGTCCGCCAACTGCAGCACCTCATGGAGCGCCTCTCGATCCTGGCTCCGCACGGCCGCATCGACGAAGATGCCATCAGCGACGGGATCCAGTCGATGGAGTCCCGCGAGCAGGTCTCCGAGTCTCTCGCCGACACCGAGGCCGAGCAGATTCGCCGCGTGCTCAACGCCACCAGGGGCAACAAGAGCCAGGCCGCCAAGATTCTCGGCATCGAGCGCAAAACGCTGTACCGCAAGCTGGAGCGCATGGGCTTGTAGCCCCGGCGCGGTGCGCGCCTGGAAAGCCGCGTGCCGACCACTTGCGATCCCGTCCGGCCGCGTGAACGCCCTCATCCCTTCGCACCCAATTAGAATAGGCGCATGGAGTTTCTCCCCCTTCGCTGCGCAGTCCTCTCCGTGATCGTCGCGGCATTGTTCGCCCAGTCAGGGCCACCTCCGGTGGAGCCTCCAAAACCTCGGAGCTGGCATGAGCAGTGGCCTCTGCTGCCGGGCGGGAAGTGGCGATCCAAGGATCCCAACCGTCCCAAGCCGGCCGTCATCACCCCCGGCCGCTTTGTTGTCGAGGCGCCCTCCGACGCCATTGTCCTGTTCGATGGATCGGATCTCTCGCAGTGGTATACCCGCGGCAAACGCAAAGAGCAGGGCCAAACCTTCCCTCCGCGCTGGAAGATCGAGAACGGATACATGGAGGTGATTCCGCTCTCGGGCGATTTGGTGACCAGGGAGAATTTCCGCGACGTCCAGCTTCACATCGAGTGGGCGGCGCCGACGGAGATCACCGGCAGCGGCCAAGGCCGCGGGAACAGCGGCGTGATGCTCATGGGACAGGGGGAGTACGAGATTCAAATACTCGACTCCCGCCAGAATGAAACCTACGCCGACGGCCAGTCAGCCGCCCTCTACGGACAATGGCCACCGCAGGTGAACGCCTCCCGCCCGCCCGGCGAGTGGCAGTCCTACGACATCGTCTTCGAAGCGCCGGTGTTCGAAAACGATCACCTGGTCGAGCCCGCCTTCGTCACCGTGCTG
>CAYLSS010000589.1:0-1134 GCA_964385765.1 uncultured Solibacteraceae bacterium | reverse complement strand
TTCGACGGCGACCGCCTCGTCCGTCCGGCGACGGTCACCGTGCTGCACAACGGCGTCATGGTCCACCACCGTCGGCCGTATCTTGGACAGGTCCGCCGCAATCAGCCGATCGTCTATGAGCCGCACCCGGACTCGGGTCCGATCATTCTCCAGGAGCACCGCCACCCGGTCCGCTTCCGCACCATCTGGGTGCGCCGGCTAAACCTGCGGGGAAGGTAAGTCTTCCGGCGGCCCGCTCTCATCGCCGCGGGTTCCACCACCGGTTGAGCGCCTCGCGCATCTCCGCCACGCGCTGCGGCTCTTCGGCCGCCAGGTCTCGATCTTCGAATGGATCCCGCATCACGTTAAAAAGCCGCGGCTCCCCCTCCACCGGCTGGATCAACTTCCAATCCCCGCGCCGGACCCACCGGGCCGTCAGGTTGGCGACCGGGTCATCCACCGACACTGCCGTGTGGAGGAAATCCTCGCCAAAAATGGTGTCGCGTGCAAGGTGCGGCACGCCTCCGGCGGCGACTTCCAGCAGGTTCAGCCCGCTCATACGCGGGTCGGCTTCGACGCCGGCGGCCGCGAGCACGGTGGGCGCGATGTCGAGGGTTGAAACGAGGTCCTGGTAGCGCCCCGACTGAACGCGTCCAGGCCAGCGGATCAGTACGGGCGTCCGCAGCCCCCCGTCATAAGGCGTCGCCTTGCTCTTGGGAGCAAAGCGCACCATGTTGCCTTCCACGTTGGGATGGGGCCATTGCTTCTCCGCCTGAATCCAGCCGTTGTCGACCGTGAAAATGACGATGGTGTTCTCACCAAGCCCCAGGCCATCGATGTAACCCAGCAGTTCCCCGCACGTTTCATCGAACCACTCGACCATGGCAAAGTATTTCGCCACCCACTCGTGTCTGCCCTCGACCATGTACTTCGCCAGCAGCCTTTCAGGCGGCGTATGCGGCGTATGCGGCAGAAACGGCGCATACCAGACGAAGAACGGGCGGTGCCGGTTGGCGGCAATGAAGTCGTAGATCGGCTGCATCGTCTCGCGTCCGATCACCAGTCCTGGACCGCCATGCCGCCCCTTGGTCGTCATCCCATCGGTGAAGCCGGCGTTCGAGTAGTGTCCCTCCCAGAACTTGCCGGTTTGGAGGC
>CAYLSS010000588.1:0-3945 GCA_964385765.1 uncultured Solibacteraceae bacterium | reverse complement strand
ACAACGAGTGGCGCTTCGACATCGAGCACGGATTCCGCTTTGGCGGCGCCACAGTCGAGGACGACGAACTCATGTTCCCCCGGCCTGATCTGGAGATTGGGGAGGTCCGGATCGAAGGCGAACCGGTGATCGATCCGTCCGAGGTTCGCGACCGGCTCGGTCTCGAGACCGGTGACGACTACGATTTCTTCAGGATCCAGAAGAAGCTCGAAAAGCTGCGCGGATTCTACTATGACCAGAACCGTCTGGAAGCGCGGATTCGAGTCCGGCGGCAGGGGCAGGGTGAATCGGTGGACCTCACGTTCGACGTGCAGGCCGGACCGAAGGTCGAGTTCGTCTTCGAAGGGTACTCGCCGTCGGGGGGACAGAGGAAGCAGATCCGGCAGACCTGGATTGATGGCTTCGCCGATGAACAACGCCGGCGGGCGACAGTCGAGGAACTCAAAGAGGCGCTCCTCAGAAGCAACTACCTCGAGGCCGAGGTCGCGGGCGAGATCCGCCAGCCATCGCCGGATGTGAAGCAGGTCCTCTACACGATCATCCCAGGACAGCGCTATGACGATGTCGATTTAGTTTTCGCCGGGGCGGATTCTGTCGACACAAACGAGCTTGCAGAACTGATCGAGAACGAGGGAGGAATGGCGGAGTTGCGTCCCGACGAAGCCCGCGAGCTGGTCGAGAGGTACTATCGGCGAATCGGGTACCTGGAGATTGAAGTCTCGCAGCCTCGACGCGAGATTGATAAGGAAGCCGAGACGGCGCGGATTGTCTTCGATGTCACCGAGGGCCCGCGGTTCACGGTTGGCGAGGTCGCGTTCCAGGGCAACGAGGCATTCAACGATGAGCGGCTGCTCGGCGCCACAGGTGTTCCGACAGGCGCGCCCTATACGGTCGAAGCGCTTGATACAGCGATCTCCCGGCTGGAGGAGCTGTATTGGGCCGATGGCTACCAGAATGTCCAAGTCGATTACTCCATTGAGCGGCAGGGCGATGCGGCGATCGCCGTTCAGTTCGACCTGAACGAGGGCCAGAAGCACATTGTTCAATCGGTGTCGGTTTCAGGTAATGACCTGACCAGCGAGAAGTTCGTTCGGAATCAACTGGAGATCGAGGAGGGCGAGACGCTCAACTATCAGGACACAAACCAGTCGCGCCGCAACCTCTACAATGTGGGGGCGTATTCGCTGGTCGACATCCAGACCGACCGGGCGTCAACCGGCCCGGACGGGCGGCTCGCGCCGATGGCCGTGACGGTCAAGGTGCGGGAGCGCAAGCCGTTCGACATCCGCTACGGCGGCGCCTTTGACACGGATCGCGGTCCGGGTTTCATCGTCGATTTCGCCAATCGCAACCTGCTCGGCGCGGCCCGGGTCATCGGCTCGCGCGTCCGTTACGATCCCGATTTCCGGGAATTCCGGGGCTTCATCAGCCAGCCCAGGCTTCGTCGCCTGCCGCTCCAGACCGATTTTACCGGCTTCACGAGCCGCGAGATACTGGACACATTCATCACCGACCGGGTCGGCTTCTCGGCGCAGCAGGAGTACAAATACTCCGTCAAGAATGTCTTCTCGTACGGATATCGTTTCGAGCGGACTGACACTTTCGATAAGGATCCCGACTCCATCTTTCAGATCGAGCCGTTCAACGTCGCTCCGCTGACGTTCAGTTGGCGGCGGGAAACGCGCGACGATTTTCTGGACGCCACGCGCGGATCCTTTGTGTCGAACGCATTCGAGTGGGCCCCCTCGAAGCTGGGCTCAGACGTCCGGTTCGTCCGCTATTTCGGACAGGCCTTCAGGTACTTTTCACTGAAGGAGCCCGCGCCGGTCCCGTTCGGCGGCGGCGCTACACGGTCACGAGTGGTATTCGCCACGGGCGTCCGGGTGGGCCTTGGCACGGGACTCGGCGAGCAGAAACTGGTCCGCACCGAACGCTTCTTTGCGGGTGGCAGCACGACTCTGCGCGGTTTCTCGACCAACTCGATCGGCCCGTCGGACTTCTTCGGAGCAACCGGCGGCAATGCGATGTTCCTGACTAACAACGAGATTCGCTTCCCGATTATCAAAATGTTCGAGGGGGTCGGCTTCCTCGACATGGGCAACGTCTACGAAGGGATTTCCGACTTCAATCCATTCAGCCTGCGTAAATCGAGTGGCTTCGGCATTCGCGTGCGGACGCCGTACCTGTTGCTGCGCATCGACTATGGCTTCATCCTTGATCGCAAGCCGGGCGAGCGGATCGGAGGCTTCCATTTCAGCATCGGGCAGGCTTTTTAGTTTAGCTTAGCCTGGCCAAACACGGTCTGACCGCGAGCAACTCGCAGCCCTCTGTCGCCAGGCTACGCCAGCTTCCAAAGCCGGGTCAGGGGACCCGACTCGCCGCTGACCGGGTCAGAATTCGGAAACGGGAGATTCCTGATCCGCGCGAGCGCTTCTTCCGAAGGGGCTTTGCGCCAGAGGTCCCACTGCTGGTCCGGCGGATAAGCGCCCACCACGAGGAAGTCCGGTGTACTGTCATCGCGGAAATGACCGGTTCCCGCCGGAAGCACGGCAACATCGCCTGCCCGGACGGTGACCCTCGCGCCATTCTCGCCGCCGAGGATGAGTCGGGCTTCGCCGGCCGCGAAACCGAGCACCTCATGGGCGGTTGTGTGGTAGTGATGGAACTTGTAGACACTATTCCGCCACTGTGCCGGCCAACCCGTGCGCTGGAACAGGTCTTCGAAGCTCGATGCGGGATCGGGGCCATCTATTGGAACCGCATCGCGGTATAACAGCACCGGCAAACGATCGTTGTTCGGAACCCATCCGTTTCGAGAGAGCTTCAATATCTCTGGTTCGTGCTGTGCGCGGGGCGAACTGTGAACTCGCGCCAGACCCAACGCCACGGCGATCATGCCGAAGGCACGACGATCAAACATCTGCATCTCCCCCTTTTGGAAACAGATTACCTTTCCTATTGGACTCCGTGCTGATGTGGCACCAGTGCCAGCGCCCACTTCTGAGTCTGCCACCGGTGAGGGTCCTTCCTAGATCATGATTAGAGGATGAAGGAGCCGCGATGCTGTGAAGATCGCGGCTCCGAGGGTGTGCATTCCGAATGTTGCGGGACAACCGGCCCCGAGTTCAGGCTTCCGCCTCCTTCACCTTGCCAGTCGCCAGACCGGACGCTGTCTTCGTCGGACCGATGCCGACACCGCCGCTTCCGGCCGAAGGGACGAAGTCGGGGTAGGCATTGGCGCCATGCTCGCCGTAGTCCAGACCTTCGATCTCCTCCTCGGGAGAGACGCGCAGGCCAACAGTGAATGCAATGAGTTTGAACATGAGGAAGGAAGTGGTGAAGACCCAAAGGAAGGCCACGAGCACGCCAATTACCTGTGTCACCAACTGGGCGCCGAGGTTGTAGTCGCCGCCGAGGAATAAAGACTCGTGAAACAGAGCGGCGGCGATGGTTCCCCAGGCTCCACACACCCCGTGGACCGAAATCGCTCCCACGGGATCGTCCACCTTGATCTTGTCGAAGAAAAGTACGGAGAAGACAACGAGGGGACCAGCGATAAAGCCGAGGAGAACGGCGCCTAGCGGGGTTACGCTGGCGCAGGGCGCGGTGATCGCCACAAGACCAGCAAGACAGCCGTTGAGGCTCATGGCGATGTCCGGCTTGCCGAATCTCATCCAGGATGTCACCATGGCGCCGATCGCGCCGAGACAGGCGGCGAGGAAGGTATTCACGGCGATCCGGGAAATCGAGCCATCAGCGGTCGTGGTCGAGCCCGGGTTGAAGCCGAACCAGCCGAGAAAGAGGATGAAGACACCGAGCGCCGCGAGCGTCAGGCTGTGGCCCGGGATGGCGCGTGGTTTTCCGTCTTTGGTGTACTTGCCCATTCGGGGACCGAGAACGATGGCTCCGGCCAGAGCCGCCCAACCTCCCACCGAGTGCACGACC
>CAYLSS010000587.1:3128-3949 GCA_964385765.1 uncultured Solibacteraceae bacterium | reverse complement strand
GCAGAATCTTCTTGTATTCCTTCCCGGAAAGCTTTCGGTCGAGATTGACTTGCTCGAGCACGAGACTATCCACCCCGCTATCGGACAGTTACCCAGATCGGCGAACTCCAGGCCATCTGCCCGTCCTCCTGCTCGACCCGGACATAGTAATAGTGCTCACCGGCTTTGACGTCTGTGTCGGCGAAAGTAAACTCGACATCAGCCTCCATGTTCTGCCGGTTGTGCAGAAACGTATTGTCCTTGATGATGTCTATCTGGCGGATCGGAGCTGTCCCGATCACCTTGATCCACAGCCGGAAGCGGCGGTCCGCCTCGAGGATATCGCCCTGGATATATTCGCGGTCGCCGTCCCGCAGGCGGTAATCGAGAATGATGTTGTCTGTCGCCCCGTAACTGTGCCGCCGCTTCATCGCCCCGAGCAGGCCGTCGCGGGTGAACTCCTCGGCGATCGTCGCCGCGTAGGAGTAATGAGTCGATAAGTGATCCGAAGACGCCTGTACCCCGAGTTTGTACCCTTTAGCCCAGGCATTCCACACGTATCCGGCACGGCGAAAGCCGCCAGCCTGTGTCACCGGAACGCTGCCCGATGCCGCCTTCGGCGCTCCTTCGTATTCCGCCGAGACGCGGTCGCCCTGAAAGATTTCGACCAGAGGCTCGACCTCGGGATCATTGTCCCGCCAGTCCGTGCCCATTCCGGTTGCGGAGGTATGTGAGATCGCAATGCCGCTGTACTTCTTCAGGTACTCGTAAAGCGCGGCCGCCCCGGTTATGCCCTTGCTTTCTTCCTCTGGAATCGGCAGGGTCGGGTTGCCTCGCCGGGC
>CAYLSS010000587.1:0-3118 GCA_964385765.1 uncultured Solibacteraceae bacterium | reverse complement strand
TAGCGGTGACCGTTCGGATAACTCAGACTCCGCTCATAGCCGAAAAGCGGCACGAACCTTCGATCCACCATCAGTACGTCGCACATCTGCTGCAGAAGCCAGTTGACATACTCGATATCGGGCCCGCCGCGGTTGTTGTGATCGCTAACCATCAGATAGTCAAGTCCGGCGGCATCCATCGCATACCGGTAAGTGTCGATCAGACTGCCATCGTTGAATCCGTCATGCGAGAACTCCGTATGGCGATGCGTATCGCCCCGATAAATCCGGTAACTCCGTCCGCCGGACTCGATCGTATAACCGCGTATGCGAGCGATATCGCTTTTTTCGTTGGGGTGGATCGGATACGTATGCCATTCGTCGGCCGGCCGTTCCCGCAGACTGGGGGAGACCGGCCTCGACGGATACGCCGGCATGCGCGCCGTGTAAATGTCGCCGTGCCGAAACAGAAAGTCGGAGTAATCGCGGTTGTCCGTGGGCCAGGCGAGATACAGCGCGCCATCCGGCCCCGCCACGGCGCCCATCCGCATGTCGGTGCGGCCCTGACTGAATGGGACCGCGACCGGAGGCATCCACCGGTCGCCTTCGTAGGTCGTGGCATGGATCTCCCACGCCGCCCGGTGCATGGCGGCGTCGCTCGGTACGCCGAGAATCCGCGGCCTGCGGCTGCGGAACAGCAGCCACACGCGGCCCTCCCCGTCAGCTTCGAGCAGCGGGAGGTCATTATTGCCCTGGATTCCCTCAGGCAGCGATACCTCGACGTTCTCTAGCGGTTCGCGCCATTTCCGGTCTTCGTACACCGCGACCGCCATCCATCGGCCCTGGTAAAGCTGTGTTCCCTGGGGCTTGACCAGAAAGCCCGTGTCCTTGCCCCAGCGTGTTCCGCTCTCGTTCCAGGCCGCCCAAACCCGGCCGTCGCGGTCGCAGGCGAGACTCACGTGCGCCTCGAACTTCGGCGTCTCGGCCACCGCGATCGGTTCGGACCATTCACCCTTTTCCAGAACGCTCATCCGGACGTCGTGGTTACCCTGATCGTAGGTGTCCCAGGCAACATAGACCCGGCCTTTCCGGTCGGCGGCAACGGCCGGCTCCCAGTCATTCGCGGCCGCAAAAGAGATGCGTTGCTCCTCGCCCCACGCTTCACCGTCGTAGGACCGTGCAAAGATGTCCGACCTGCCGTTGCGAAAGCCTTGCCACACAAGCCACAGGTTGCCCTTGGCGTCGGCTGCCAGCGCATGGTAGATGTCCGGCTGCGGCGCGTCGGTCAGGCGTTCGATGGCGGACCATTGCCCGCCGGCGTAGCGCCGTCCATAAAGGTCGAAGTTGCCATCGCGCTGTGATGACCAGACAAACCAGACGCCGCCCTCACCGTCTGGACCGGCTTTGACGAGGAAGATGTCATCATGATCCTCGGATATCTTCTCGGCTTCGCCCCAATCCGACCCCTCATGGCGGCGCGCGAGAACATGATTCTTCCAATCGGCATAAGCGATCCACGCGGCCCATAGCTCCCCATTCCCGGCCGCCAATGTCGCGAAGTCATTCTCATGGGAGTCTGTGGAGATTCTTTCGGCGGCCGGCACACGATCCACCGCAACCGCTCCGCCGAGGAAAGTCTCCAAAGCGCCCGGCGCCAGCCCGAACGGTTCCACCGTGAACGCTCCATTCTCGGTTTCGAATTCCACCCTGGTTCCGGACGAACCCCGGACGCCGATTATCAGCCCGGCCGGTTTGACGTAGGGCCGATGCGGCTTCTCCGGTTCCGGCTCCCACGGCCGGTTGCGGAAAAGGATGCCCTGAATCGACGAAAGCTTCCAGGACGTGTTGCCGCTGATCTCCTGGTCAGGACGCGGCCGCCAGCTTCTCAGGGAAACAGCCTCGCCACCCCGAACCCGCAGTGACCCGTCCCACGTTCGCGCTTCGGTATCCGTCAGCCCGAAGCGCACGCGAAACGACACCGTATCCTGGGCCGCCAGTCCGGCCGCCGCTATCAACCAAAAAATCGATAAGAGCGAACATCGCCACATCGCTACCCTCCTGGTTTCGAATCGTGGGGGCAGACGCCTTCTAGGCCGCAAACTCCACATCCGAACCGCGCCGAACCACCGAGTGCTTCCGAAACTCTTCCCGTTTCTCGGGAAAGTCCGTCCGGAAATGCCCGCCGCGGCTTTCCTCGCGCGCCAGAGCGCATCGCGCTATGAGCGTGGTCACGGTGTGTATGCTTCGCCGTTCGTGCAGCCGCCGGCGCGGTTCGGCGCCCGGAAGCTGCTCGCCCCCCTCAAGCCACCGGATCGCGTCCCGCAAGCCATCGCCCGACCGCAGGATCCCGCAGCACTCCCATGCCTTGGATCGAATCTCCTCAAGCGTTTGCGACGGGAAACACGGCTCCGACGCCACCACCCCTTCCCGTAAGGGAGCGTCCGCGTGCGCCAGCATGCAGCGGGCCGCACGCGCCCCGAACACCAGCCCTTCCAGCAGCGAGTTGCTCGCCAGCCGATTCGCTCCGTGGACTCCGCTGCAGGCCACCTCACCGGCGGCGTAAAGCCGCGGTACGTTCGTACTTCCATTCAGGTCCGTCCGTACGCCGCCCATCGAATAATGCGCCGCCGGATGGACGGGCGCCGGTTGCACCGTCAAATCGATGCCGTAGTCCAGGCAGGTTTTATAGATCCGCGGAAATCGCCGCCGAATAAAGTCGCCGTCGAGATGGGTGAGATCGAGAAAGACATGCGACGACCCCTCCCGCAGAATCTCGCTTACAATCGCCCGCGCCACCACGTCCCGCGGCGCCAGCTCACCCAAAGGATGGTAGTGTTCCATGAAGTACTCGCCGGCCGCGTTGCGCAGCCTCGCGCCTTCTCCCCGCAACGCCTCGGAAAGTAGGAAGCGCGGCGCTCCCTCGACATGAAGCGCCGTGGGATGGAACTGGACGAATTCGATATCGCTGATCTCCGCCCCGGCGCGCCACGCCATCGCCACGCCATCCCCGGTCGCCACCGCCGGATTCGTCGTGTCGGTGAACACCTGTCCAAGCCCGCCGGTCGCGAGCAGCACCGCCCGCGCCTGTATCGAAACCGAGCACCGCCGCTTCTCGTCACAAGCCACTACCCCGACGGCT